>JAIYBI010000011.1 GCA_027488595.1 Opitutaceae bacterium
CGAGGTCCACGCCCTTTGCGGCGAAAACGGCGCGGGCAAATCCACCCTCATCAAGCTCCTCTCCGGCCTTCACGTCCACGGCTCCTACGAGGGCGAACTCCGCGTCAACGGCACCGAGGCCCGCTTCGCCTCCCTCCAGGACGCCGCCCGCGCCGGCATCGCCGTCATCTACCAGGAACTCGCCCTCGTGGACGAGATGAGCGTCGCCGAAAACATCTTCCTCGGCTCCGAGCCCCGCACCCGCGCCGGCCTCATCGACTGGCCCCGCGTCCACACCGAGACCCGCAAACTCCTCGACCGCTTCGCCCTCGACATCCCGCCCGACGCCCTGGTTCGCGACCTCGGCGTCGGCCGCAAACAACTCGTCGAGATCGTCAAAGCCCTCTCCAAAGACTCGAAAGTTCTCATCCTCGACGAACCCACCGCCGCCCTCGCCGAACACGAGGTGCTCGTCCTTCTCGACATCATCCGCGACCTCCGCCGTCGCGGCATCGCCTGCATCTATATCTCCCACAAACTCGACGAAGTCTTCGCCGTCTCCGACCGCATAACCGTCCTGCGCGACGGTGCCACCGTCGCCACCCTCGCCGCCTGCGCGACCACCAAAAACGAAATCATCCGCCACATGGTCGGCCGCGAGATCAAAGACCTCTTCCCCCGCCGCGCCGCCTCCCCTGGAGCGCCCGTGCTCACGGTGAAAAACCTCACCGTCGCCCACCCCGTCACCGGCAAACCCGCGCTCCACGATCTCACCTTTACCCTCCGCGCCGGCGAGGTCCTCGGCATCGGCGGTCTCATGGGTGCCGGCCGCACCGAACTCCTCATGCACCTCTTCGGCGCCTGGGGCAACCGCACCGGTGGCGACGTCACGCTTCATAATAAGCCACTCCCGCCCGGCGATCCCGGCCTCGTCCTCCATCGCGGCCTCGCCCTCGTCAGTGAAGACCGCCGCCGCTACGGCCTCGTCCTCGAACAATCCATCGCCTTCAATCTCTCGCTCTCTTCTCTCACCAAACTCACTTCGCGCGGCCTGCTCGATCCCGCGAAAGAGTTCGCCCGCAACCAGCATTTCTTCACGTCCCTGCGCGTAAAATCCCCGAGCCTCGAATACCCGGTCGGCAAACTCTCCGGCGGCAACCAGCAAAAAGTCGTCATCGGCAAAGCCCTCATGACCGAGCCCTCCGTCGTCTTCCTCGACGAGCCCACCCGCGGCATTGATGTCGGCGCTAAACTCGAAATCTACGAGACGATCAACCGTCTCACCGCCGAAGGAAAAGCCGTGGTCCTCGTCTCCAGCGAACTCCCCGAGCTCATGGGTATGAGCGACCGCATCCTCATGCTCAACGCCGGCCGCCTCGGCGGCGAGTTCACCCGCGCCGAAGCCACCCAACCCCTCCTCATGGCCGCCGCCATGGGCCAGTCCCTCTCCTCCGCCGCCTGATCCTCTCTTCCTTCGCGCCCCTTCGCGTTCTTCGCGGTTAAAATCTTCATCCCATGCAAGGCAAACTCTCCCTCCGTGACTTCTCCATCGCCGCCGTCCTCCTGGCCGCCTGCACGCTCTTCGCGATCCTCTCACCGCAGTTCCTCGGCTCGCGTAACCTCTCCCTGCTCATGATCGAGCTGGCCATCACCGCTACGCTCGCCCTCGGCATGTTGCTCATCATCCTGCCCGGCCACATTGATCTCTCCGCCGGCAGCGGCGTCGGCCTGCTCGGCGGCATCGCCTCCGTCCTCGTCTTCCGCTACGACTGGCCCGCCCCGTTCGCACTCGGCCTCGCCGCCCTCGCCGGTGTGCTCATCTGGCGCGGCATGGGCTGGCTCATCATTCGCGAACGCATCCCCGCCTTCATCATCACCCTCGCCGGCCTGCTCATCTTCAAAGGTCTCTTCTGGCTCGTCATCCAAAACGCCACCGTGCCCATCGTCGCCGCCGGCCAGACCAGCCTCTACTCCCTCCTCACCACCTACTACCTGCCCGCCACCGTCGGCCTCGTCCTCGCCGCCGCCCTCTCCGCTCTGCTCGGCTACCTAAAACTCCGCGAGCGCGCCCAACGCACCGACTGCGGCTTCGACCTCGAGTCCGCCCCCGTCGCCTTCGTGAAGTGGTTCATCGCCGCGCAGCTCCTCTTCCTGTTCGTCATCGTCACCAACCAGTTTCGCGGCGTCCCGCTCGCCGCCGTCATCCTCGGCGCGGTTGCCACCGCCGTCCACGTCATCACCAAACACACGCCCTTCGGCCGCCACCTCTACGCCATCGGCGGCAACGAGGAGGCCGCCGTCGTCTCCGGCATCCCGGTCAAAGCCACCGTCGTCGGCGCTTTCACCCTCATGGGCGGCATCGTCGCCCTCACCGGCTTCATGCAGACCGCCTACTCCGGCGCATCGACGACCACCGTCGGCGAACTGATGGAACTCGACGCCATCGCCGCCTGCGTGATCGGCGGCGTGAGCCTCAAAGGCGGACGCGGCTCCGTCCTCGGCGTGTTGTTCGGAGCCCTGCTCATGGCCGTGCTCCTCAACGGCATGACCCTTCTCGCCGTGTCCCCCGAATTCAAATACATCGTCCGCGGCCTCGTCCTCTCCCTCGCCGTCTGGATGGACGTCAAACTCGCCCGCTAGCTCGGTCAAAAAGGGCAGCATAATTGCACGGACGGGCGGCCATAACACCCCTTCGGCCGGGCGCTCGTGCCGCAGTCTACCCGACCGTGGTGCAACATTTCCACGCCTCAACCGTATCTTTTATTGCGCGCCGCTTATATTTATGTTTCGTAATGTGGCGTGAACCCTAACCCCTCCTTGGTTTTCGTCGCGGCGTTATTGCTGCCGCCTATTTTTTTACTCCCTTCAACAGCCGCCGAGTCTACGCCCGCCCCCGCCCCAAGCCCTTCGCTCGGCATCCCGGTCGACACCACTCCTTCTACCTTCGCCCGTTTCGTGCCGGAACGGGCGGATGACTTTGCCTGGGAAAACGACCTCGTAGCCTTCCGCGCCTACGGCCCGGCTTTGCGCTCCGGTGCGGAGGATAGCGGGATTGACTGCTGGCTGAAACGCGTCGCCTACCCGATCATCAACCGCTGGTATGCGGGAGACCGCAAGGGCCTCAGCTACCACCAGGACCACGGTGAAGGCTACGACCCCTACCACGTGGGCTCCTCGCGCGGGTGTGGAGGCCTGGCCGTTTGGCGCGACGGCAAGATGATCACGTCCGATACCTTTGTTGCTTGGCGCATCTTGGAAAAAACCCGCGAGCGCACGGTCTTCGAGTTGGATTATGTTTATCCGGCCGAAGCCGGCGAAACCGCCCCGTTATCCGAAACAAAGCGCATCAGTATCCGGCTCGGTGAGCCCTTCTTCGAAACGGCGTCCACCTTCACCCGCGCCGGCACCCCGGTCGCCGATCTGCCCTTGGTAATCGGCGTGACCACTCAGAACGGCCGGGCCACCGCCCTCCTCAAGCCTGAGCACCGTTGGGTAGGCGCGTGGGACAAGATCGACGGCTTTCACCTTGGCACCGGTGCAGTGCTCGCCCCCGGCTTTCCGGCCGAGGCTCGTGACGAGCGCAGCAACGAAAAGGACCGCAGCCATGCCCTGCTCTTCACCCGCACCGACAAGGCCGGCCGCATCGTTTACTATGCCGGCTACGGCTGGGAACGCGCCGGGCATTTCCGCACCGTCGAAGAGTGGACCGCCGCCCTCGACGCCCGCTCCGCCAAACCTTGAGCCCTCGCCTTTAACCATGGAAATCCGTCCCGCCCACTCCCAAGAAGCCTGCTCGCGGATGACCACCGCCGAGCTGCGCAGCGCCTTTCTCGTTGATACGCTTTTTCGCCCGGGCGAACTGAAGCTCGTCTATTGGGAAACCGACCGCGCGATCCTCGGTTCGGCCGTGCCGATGGCCGCGCCCATCGCGCTCACCGCACCTGCCCGCGTGCTCGGGGTCGACTTCTTCCTTCAACGCCGCGAACTCGGCGTGATCAACCTCGGCGGCGCGGGCATAGTCGAGGTGGACGGCACGCGCCACACGGTGGCCCGGCTTGAGACGATCTACGTCGGCCGGGGCGCGCATTCGGTGGTTTTCCACAGCGTTGAGGCCACCGCGCACGCCCGCTTCTTCCTCGTGAGCTACCCGGCGCATGCCGACCACCCCGCGACCGTCGTGCGCGGCGCGGGCGAAAACGTGCTCGATCTCGGCACTCCGGAACGGGCCAACGTCCGCCGTCTCCACCAACAAATCTGCGAAGGCGGCCCCGCCAGCTGCCAGCTCGTCATGGGCTTCACGGAACTCTCGCCCGGCTCGGTCTGGAACACGTTCCCTCCACACACCCACCTGCGCCGCTCGGAGATCTACCTCTACTTCGATCTGCCACCGGATCAGGCCGTCATACACCTGATGGGAGCGCCGGATGAAACGCGCCACCTTGTGATGCGCGAAGGCCAGGTCGTGCTCTCTCCCGCCTGGAGCATCCACTCCGGCTGCGGCACCTGCGCCTACCGCTTCGTCTGGGCCATGGGCGGCGAGAACCAACGTTTCGACGACATGGACCCCGCGCCTGTGCAAAGCCTGCTCTGAACACCTTACCCCCCATGATTCTAGATTCCTTCCGCCTCGATGGCCGCATCGCGCTGGTCACTGGCTGCAAACGCGGCATCGGCCAGGCCATGACGCTCGCCCTCGCCGAAGCCGGCGCCGACATCGTGGGCGTCAGCGCCACGCTCGAACCCGATGGCGGCGAAGTGGGCCGCGCCGTGCGCGCCCTGGGCCGTCGCTTCACTGCCTACGCGTGCGACTTCTCTCGTCGCGACGCGCTCGACGCGTTCATCGCGCGTGTGCGCGCCGAACACCCGCGCATCGACATCCTCGTGAACAATGCCGGCTCCATCCGTCGCGCGCCCATCGCCGAGCACGCCGACGCCCTGTGGGACGAGATCATCGAGATAAACCTGCGCGCCCCCTTCGTCCTCGCCCGCGAAGTCGGCCGCGACATGGTCGCACGCGGTTCGGGCAAAATCATCTTCACTGCCTCCCTGCTCAGCTTCCAAGGCGGTGTCACCGTGCCGGGCTACGCCGCCAGCAAGGGCGGCATCGCGCGCCTCACGCAATCCTTCGCCAACGAGTGGGCCGGCAAGGGCGTCGGCGTGAACGCCATCGCTCCCGGTTACATCTCCACCGACAACACCGAGGCCCTCCGCGCCGACCCTGTGCGGCAGCAGGCCATCCTCTCGCGCATCCCCGCCGGCCGCTGGGGCGAGTCGCGCGACCTTGCCGGTGCCACCGTCTTTCTCGCCGGCTCCGCCTCCGACTATGTCCACGGCCACATCCTCGTCGTGGACGGCGGCTGGCTCGGCCGCTGAACAATTTCCCCAGCCCTCCGTGTATCCATGAGAACACTACCCCGTTTCCTCCTGCTCTGGCTCGCCATCGGCCTCGCCGCCCTGCCCGCCCAAACCGATCCCACCGCCGACCGCGCCTACCTCGTCGGGATCCTGACCAAAACCGCGGACCCGCTGCTCCAGGCCATCGTCGCCGGCGAGATCACCCAGCGCATTCCCCGCCGCGAATGGGATCAAGGCCGCCGCCTCGCCACCTACGCCGAAGGCCTCTGCCGCTCCATCGCCGCCCTCGCACCTTGGCTCGCCCTCCCGCCCGACGACACGCCCGAGGGCCAGCTGCGCGCCCGCTATGCCGACCTCGCCCGCCGCGCCCTCGTCATCGCCACCGACCCCGCCGACAAGGACCACCGCACCTTCCTCATGTGGAGTCGCCAGAAAACCAAGAGCCCCGACGGCGCCGAAACCACCGCCGAGGGCCCCAACCGCCAGTTCCTCGTCGAGGCCGCCTACATCGCCCAAGCCATGCTCCGCGCGCCCGGCGTCTTCTGGGAACCGCTCACGCCCGGGCAACGCGCCAACCTCGTCGCCACCCTCAAGCTCACCCGCCCCCTCGAGCCGGTGGACAACAACTGGACGCTCTTCCCCACCATGGTCGAGGCCGCTCTCTGGAAATTCACCGGCGAGATGGACCTCTCCCGTTTCACGCCGGGCATTACCAAGCACCTTGCTTGGTATGTCGGCGACGGAGTCTACGGCGATGGCAAGCCCTTCCACTGGGATTATTACAACAGCTACAGCATCCAGCCCATGCTGCTCGACGGCCTTCGCATCGCCAGGGAGATGAACCACCCGCTCGGCCGCGAATACGACCGCGCCCTCCGCCGCGCCGCCCGCTACGCCGAGGTCCTCGAACGGCTCGTCTCCCCCGAGGGCACATTTCCCATCATCGGCCGCTCGTCCACCTACCGCATGGCCGCCTTTCAGGTTCTTTCGCAAATGCTGCTCTGGGAAAAACTCAATGCCGACGTCACCCCCGCCGCCGCGCGCGACGCCATCACCGCCGTCACCCGCCGCATGATGGACGCCCCCGGCACCTTCGACGCCCAAGGCTGGATCGATGTCGGTGCCGTGGGACGCCAGCCAGCGATGCGCGATCCTTACAACGGCACCGGCGGCCTGATGATCGCGCTCAGCGGCCTGCTCCACCTCGGCCTGCCCGCCGACCACCCGGTGTGGACCGCCGCGCCCGCGCCCTGGACGCAGAGGCGCATCTGGGCCGGCGAAGACCTGGCCCGCGACACCGCCCTGCCGGAATAAACACCGCCCCGCACCATATGCGCCGCCTCCTCATCTTCCTCGCGTGCCTGCTCGCCGCCGCCGTCACGCTCGCCGCCTCCTGCCGGCGTGCGCCCGAGCCCGCGCCCGCGCCGACTTCCGGCTCCACCGCCGTGCCGCCCACCCCCGCTCCGCCGCCCTCAGCTCCCGTGCCGCGCCCCGACTCTGTCCTCTCGCGCCTCGGCAGCACCTTCTACCTCCACGGCGCGCCCTTCACCGAGATCAGTTTCAACAAGTTCGATCTCTTCTGGCAGATCCTCGACGCGGAGTTCAACCGCCCCGGCCACGGCCCCGATCCCCTCGCCGAAGCCGAGCGTTCCCTCTCCGTGCTTCAAGCCCACGGCTTTCAGACAATCCGCGCCTTCTTTCACGACTTCGGGCGGGTAGATACCTTCCTTGAGCCCGACAAACGCGAGCGCCTCTTCGCCGCGATGGATCGCACCCTCGATCTCTGCGACCGCCACGGCATCCGCGTCGTCGCCTCCCTCGGCCTCGGCGACCCGAAATGGTCCCGCCACACCGGCGAGCCCTACTCCGCCCAGATCGCCCGCTATGACTCCCGCGCCCGTCAGCTCACCGAGGACTACGCGCGCGCCGTCGTCACCCGCTACCGCAACCGCCCCACCATCGCGATGTGGCAGATCTGCAACGAGCTACTACTAAAGGCCGACATCGGAGGCCGGGAGCGCGTGTGGAGCAACCTCGCCATCCCCACCCTCACCGAGATCGCCCGCTTCCACGCGGAGATGGCCATTTTGATTCACGGTATCTCACCACGCCATCTCGTCACTTCCGGCGACTCCTACCGCAATTCCCTCTGGCACCAAAACCAGTTCGTCGAGCATGGAGCCAAGGAATCCATGTGGACGATCGACTCGTGGGCGCAGCTTTCTTCCGCCGTTGCCCGCGTGCAGAGCACCGTGGACGTATTCGGCATCCACGCCTACGAGGCCGGCGCCGACTCGAAATACACCGTGGAGCAAGATGGCTCGCGCCGACCTATCGACTACGCTGCTTGGGTGGCGGTTGCCGCTGCACAGCGCCAACCCCTTTATATCGGCGAACTCGGCGCCCTGCCGCGCGCCCGCGACCCAAAGAACGCCGAATTCTGGAACAAGAATCCGGATTGGTTCACTTCCTACGCCGAGGATCGTGAAAAAGCCCTGCCAATCGTCGCCGCAACCCTTGAGAAAGTGGTATCCGCCCGAGTCCCCCTGAC
>JAIYBI010000016.1 GCA_027488595.1 Opitutaceae bacterium
CGATTCCGATCCCCTCCATCATTCATCATCCATGGCCCATCATCCATTCCCGCCATGTCCACCCGAACCTTACGCGTCAACGAGCTCCTTCAGCGCGAGCTCAGCAATCTCCTTCGCCGGAAATACAACAACGACGCCGCAGCCGTCACCATTACCGGCGTCGAGGTCACTCCCGACGTCCGGCAGGGCAAGGTCTTCGTCGCCATCACCGGAGACGATGAGCTTGCGGCCGACCGCCTCCGCTGGCTGCGCAAGCACGCCCAGGAGCTGCGCTTCGCCCTCGGCGAAATCATCATCCTCAAACACATGCCGGTGCTCACCTACGAGCTCGACCTCGCCACTGATCGAGGCAACCGCATCCTCGGCCTGCTCGACGAGATCGCCGCCAAGGAAAAGCCCGCCGCCACACCGCCGAAGCCTCCCGCCCCCGACGCCCCGTGAGCCTCTTGTATCCGCAGTTCAAGGACACTTTTGCACGCCTGCTCGCCGCCGCCGTAGGCCGCCGGGTCGTCGTGCTCGGCCACGCCCGGCCCGACGGCGATTGCATCGGCTCCCAGATCGCTCTCGCCCGGGTGCTCCGCGCCCTCGGCGTGGATGCCGTGTGCGCCAACCCCGATCCCGTGCCGCGCCGCCTCCGCTTCCTGGTTTCGGACACCCCCTTCATATCGCTCGAGACCGCCGTGGCCGATAGCCGCTCCGCCATCTACGTGGATTGCGCCGACACCCGCCGCGCCACCGAACGCTTTGCCACCGCCTTCCCCTCGCCCATCGCCTGCGTGGACCACCATCTCTCCAACACCGGCTTTGCCGAGATCAACGTGCTCGACACCGACTCGTGTGCCACCGGCGAGATCCTCGCCGGCCTGTTCCTCGACGCCGGCCTGCCGATAGACGCCGCCACCGCGATGGGCCTTTACACCGGCATCGCGACCGACACCGGCCAGTTCCGCTTCCCCGCCACCACCCGCCGCACCTTCCTGCTCGCCGCCGAGCTCGTCGCCCGCGGTGCCGATCCCGCTCGAATGGGCCTGGAACTCTACGAACAGGAGAGCCTCGGCAAGCTCCAGCTTCTCCAACACTTCCTCGCCTCGCTTGAACTCTGTTGCGACGGTCGCGTCTGCATCGGCATCATCCCTGAGAGCATCTACGAGCAGACTGGCACCGGCCCGGAAGACGTCGAAGGCGTGGTTGACTACGCCCGCTCCATCGAAGGCGTGCAGATTGGCGTTTTCATCGAGGTGCGCCAAGGCGCGATCAAGGCCAGCCTTCGCGCCAAGGACGCCGCCCTGCGGGTTGATCGTATCGCGGCTGATTTCAATGGTGGCGGTCACGCCTGTGCCGCCGGCCTGAACGTGAAAGACGAGCCGCTGGAAATCTTCCTGCCGCGCCTGAAGGCCGCCCTCTGCGCCGGCGTGGAAGCACTCGCCACGCCCGCCGCGCCTTCCGCCTGATGCTCACTCCGCTAAAGGAACTCGACGGTGTGTTGCTCGTGGACAAACCCACCGACCACACTTCCCACGATGTCGTTGCCCGCCTGCGCGGTATTCTCCGGATGCGCCGCATCGGCCACGCCGGCACCCTCGACCCAATGGCGACTGGCCTGCTCGTGGTGCTCGTCGGAAAAGCCACCAAACTTTCCCAATACTTGATGAGTGTGGACAAAGGCTACACCGGCACGATCAAGCTCGGCCAAGTGACCAACACCCAGGACGCCGAGGGCGAAGCGCTCGAAACCCGTCCCGTGCCTGAGCTCACCGAAGACCAGGTGCGCGCCGCGCTGCGAGCCATGGTTGGCGACCAATACCAGAAGCCGCCCATGTTTTCCGCGATCAAGATCAAGGGAGTTCCCCTCTACAAAAGTGCCCGCGCCGGCGAGGAAATCGAACGCGAAGAGCGCTTCATCCGTGTCAAACGCTTCGACCTCACCCGCTGGTCCCCGCCCGATGAGATTGATTTTGAAGTGGACTGCACCAAGGGCACCTACGTGCGGACCCTCGCCCACGACCTCGGACAAAAAATCGGCTGCGGCGGCCACCTGAAAAGCCTGCGCCGCACCTTTTCCGGGCCGCTCCGCATCGAACGGGGCTTCACCTTGGAGCAGATTCAAAAAATGTCTCCCGCCGAGCAAGCCGCCGCCTTGATCCCCGCGCACGAGGCCGTGCCACTCGGCACCGCCATCGGCTGAAGGCCCGGCTCGCGTCCCCGACTCCAACACGCTACTGTTCGCTCCGTGAACCCAGGACCCGTTTACCCCAGTCTCGACGACGCAGTCGCGCTGCCTGCGAAGCGCCCCCTGCATCTCGCCATCGGAATGTTCGACGGGGTGCACCTCGGCCACCGCGCCGTGATTGAGGCTGCGGTGCGCTCGGCCCGGCGCAGCGGGGGCCTGGCGGCGGTGCTGACCTTTGACCCGCATCCGAGCCGGCTCTTTCGGCCCGACGATCCTGTGCGCCTCATTATGGCGCGCGACCAACGCACAGCCGCGCTGCTCGCGCTCGGTGTGGACGCCGTGATCGTCCAGCCCTTTGACCCCGCCTTCGCCGGACTGGAGGCAGAGTCCCTGCTGCCCCACTTGCGTTCGCGCCTGGGCGGACTGCACACCGTTTACGTGGGGGAAAACTGGCGCTTCGGACGCGGCCGGCGCGGGGACGTCGCACTGTTGGTCGCCGAGGCGAAAAAAAACGGACTGCACGTGGTGAGCGCGCCGCGAATAAACGGCGACGGCGAACCGATCAGCAGCACGCGTATCCGGGTTTTGATTACAGAAGGCAACATCGCGGCCGCCAATGTGCTGCTCGGCGCGGCCTACGCCAGCGAAGGCACGGTGAAGCCCGGCAAGCAACTCGGCCGGACCATCGGATTCCCCACGTTGAACCTGCCCTGGGAGCCGGATTTGACGCCACGGCTGGGTGTTTACGTGACACGGGTTTCTCCCCTGGGCCCGCTGCCGGCCGGGGTTACCGTGAAAGGCCTGCCGGCGGTGGCCAACTACGGCCTTCGGCCCACGGTGGAGCAAAGCAGCGCGCCGCAGCTTGAAGTTCACGTTCTGGGAGCCTGTCCCCATGGTGAAGGCGACAAGTTGCGGGTGGAGTGGCTGGCTTTTTTGCGACCCGAGAGGAAGTTTTCCAACGTGGCGGAATTGAGCGCGCAAATCGCATTGGATCGGGAAGAGGCACGTGCGTGGTGGGGCTTGGAGTAAAGAGGGGCGGCCGGGAAGACCGAGAAAAGACCTTGCGCTTTACGGCGGGCGGCCTTGTTTCACGTTTCGATTTTGGAGAGGTGGCTGAGTGGCCGAAAGCAGCGCTTTGCTAAAGCGCCGTAGGTGTAAAAG
>JAIYBI010000447.1 GCA_027488595.1 Opitutaceae bacterium
AAATGGTGCGACGACTACTTTTTCCTAAAGCACCGCGCCGAGCCGCGCGGCATCGGCGGCGTGTTCTTCGACGACTTCTCCGCCCTCGGTTTTGAGAAATCCTTCGCGCTCATGCGCGCCGTCGGCGACGCCTACGTCCCCGCCTACCGCCCGATCGTCGCCCGCCGCAAAGCCGCCGCGACCACCGAAGCCGAGCGCGACTGGCAACTGTATCGGCGCGGCCGATACGTCGAGTTCAACCTCGTCTGGGATCGCGGCACCCACTTCGGCCTGCAAAGCGGCGGCCGCACCGAGAGCATCCTCATGAGCCTCCCGCCCCTCGTCCGCTGGGACTACGCCCGCACCCCTGCCCCCGGCACCGAAGAACACCGCCTCCACACCGACTTCCTCCGCCCCCGCGACTGGGCGGATTTCATTTAGGATTTAGCCGCTTCGGATTTCTTTCTCCACCACTCATGACTTCCCGCGAACGTTTCCTCGCCGCCCTCGCCTGCCAGCCGCTCGACCGCCCGCCCCTCTGGGTTATGCGCCAGGCCGGCCGCTACCTTCCCGAATACCGCGCGCTCAAGGCGAAGTCCTCCTTCCTCGAAATGGTGCGCACCCCCGCGCTCGCCGCCGAGGTCACCCTCCAGCCGCTCAAACGCTTTCCCGGACTCGACGCCGCCATCCTCTTCTCCGACATCCTCGTAATCCCCGAGGCCCTCGGGCAACCCTACGCCTTCCGCGACACCGGCGGCATCCAGATGGCCTACCGGCTCGACAGCCGCGCCCAAATTGACGCCCTAGCCCCCGCCTCCGCCGTCCCGGAAAAACTCGCCTACGTCGGCGACGCCCTCCGCCTGCTCAAGCGCGAGGTCGCCACCACCGGCCACACTCTCCTCGGCTTCGGCGGCTCACCGTGGACGCTCGCCACCTACATGCTCGAGGGCGGCTCCTCCGAGGACTTCGCCCGCGCCAAGCTCCTTTTCTACACCGACCGCCCCGCGTTCGACGCCCTGCTCGAAAAACTCACCTCCGCGCTCATCGCCTATTTTAAGATGCAGATCGAGGCCGGCGCCGATGCCATCCAGATTTTCGACAGCTGGGGCGGCATCCTCGCCGGCCCCGATTACGAGGCCGCCTCGCTCCAGTGGATCCGCCGCCTCGTCGCCGCGTTGCCCGCCGATTTTCCAATCATCCTTTACGCCAAGGGAACCTCCCCCCACCTCGCCGCTCAGGCCGCCTCCGGCGTGCGCGCCATCAGCGTTGACTGGACTTCCGACCTCGCCGCCGTGCGCGCCAGCCTGCCCGCCAATCTCGCCCTCCAAGGCAACCTCGACCCCGTGCTCATGACGACCACGCCCGACATCGTGCGCGCCCAGGCCAACCGCTTGCTCACCTCGATGCGCGGCCGCCCCGGCCACATCTTCAACCTCGGCCACGGCATCACCCCCGATGCCAAAATCGAGTGCATGTCCGCCTTGGTCGAGACCGTGACCGGCTTCCGCTGACCCGCCCACCTCGCGATCTCCGCAGTCCGCCCCTGTTTTCGCCAATCGCTGGCGTGCGATTTCACAATAAACGCCGCGCTTCTTTCGCAACATTCGTGTTACAACGGACTCTTCGTGGACACTTCCGCCGCCCAGCTTCCCATCGCCGTCATCGGTGCCGGCCTCACCGGCCTGAGCGCCGCGCACCACCTCGCCCGCGCCGGCCACCCCGTCCGCATTTTCGAGGCCGCCCCCGCCGCCGGCGGTGCCTTGCGCACCGAGCTCCACCCCGACGGCTGGTTAATCGAGGCCGGCCCCAACTCCCTTCAGGAAAACCCCGAGGTCACCCGCCTCATCCGCTCCCTCGGCCTCGACCCCGAACGCCTGCCCGCCGACCCCGCCGCGAAAAACCGCTACATCGTGCGCGGCGGCGTCCTTCGCGCGATGCCGACCAGCCCGCCCGCGTTTTTCACGTCCTCGTTTTTCTCTTTCCGCACCAAGCTCAAACTCCTCCGCGAGCTCACCCGCCGCCCCGTTCCGCGCGTCGAGGACCTCCCGCTCTCCTCCTTCATCCGCGAGCACTTCGGCAACGAGCTCGTCACCTACGCCCTCGATCCGTTCATCTCCGGCATTTACGCGGGCAACGCCGACCTGCTTTCCGCCCGCTACGCTTTCCCCGCCCTCTGGCAGGCGGAGCACGACCACGGCTCGCTCATTCGCGCCCAAGTCGCCGGGGCCAAGGCCAAACGCGCTCGCGGCGAGCCCTCCGGCCCAGCGCCCATCATCAGTTTCCGCTCCGGCCTCGCCGCCCTCCCGCGCGCCCTCGTCGCCTCCCTGCCCGCCGGCAGCTTGGAGCTCGGCGCCGAGATTGACACGCTCCTCCCCCAGCCCGACGGCACCTGGCTCATCCGCTGGTTCCGCTCCGGCGCGGCCTACACCGAGCGCGTTCGCAAAGTCCTGCTTGCCTTGCCCGCCGGTGCCCTCGCCCGCCTCGCCATTGGCAGCCCCGGCATGCCGACCTCTCTCGCCTCCCTCGAAACCCTCGAACATCCGCCTGTCACCTCGGTTTTCCTCGGCTACCGCCGCGCCGATGTCGCCCACCCGCTCGATGGCTTTGGCGCGCTCATCCCATCTGTCGAGAAACGCTCACTTCTCGGCGTCCTCTTCAGTTCAACCCTTTTCCCCGGACGCGCCCCGGAAGGCCACGTCGCCCTCACCGTCATGGTCGGCGGCACCCGCCGCCCCGACATCGCCCGCCTGCCACCAGAAAAACTCCTCCCGCTGATTCAGACCGAGCTCGCTTCCCTGCTCGGCGTGCGTGGCGAACCGGTCTTCGTGCGCTCCACCGCCTGGCCCCGTGCCATCCCGCAATACAAGCTCAACCACGAAGACCACCTCGCCGTGCTCGCGTCGGCCGAGGCCCGCCACCGCGGCCTCTTCATCGGCGGCACCGTGCGCGACGGCATCAGCATGACCAACTGCCTCGCCGCCGGCGCCAAACTCGCCACCCGCGCCACCGCCTGAACCGGCTCCGGGTCATTCGGCATCCGCCGCCAGTCACTCGTCATTAGACATTCGTCATTCGCCGCTGCGGCGCGTCATTCGCGCGCCACCGCGCCACCGCCCTTGACTCCCCCCCCGTGCCTCGTAGCCTGCGCCGCCTTTTACTTCCGGCATGGCGAACGATCTCAAGCACACTCTCAGCCTTCCCAAGACCGATTTCCCCATGCGCGGAGATCTCCCCAAGCGCGAACCCCTGCGTCTGGCCGCCTGGGAAAAACTCTCCCTCTACGCCACCCTCCAGGCCAAACGCACCGCCGCCGGCGCCCCCGCCTTCGTCCTTCACGACGGCCCCCCCTTCACCAACGGCGATGTCCACATCGGCACCGCCCTGAACAAATCGCTCAAGGACATCACCCTTCGCTACAAGTCCCTCCGCGGCTTCCGCACTCCCTACGTCCCGGGCTGGGATTGCCACGGCCTCCCCATCGAGCAAAAGGTCGCCAAAGAAATCCAGGCCGCCGGCTTAAACCTCTCCACCGCCGAGATGCGCTCTCGCTGCGACGCCTTCGCCGAAAGCTGGATTACAAAACAGACCGCCTCTTTCAAACGCCTCGGCGTCCAGGCCGACTGGGCCCACGAATACAAAACCAAGGCCCCCGCCTTCGAGGCCGATATCCTTCGCACTTTCGCCGCCTTCGTGGAGCAGGACCTCGTCTATCGCTCCAAGAAACCCGTTTACTGGAGCATCCCCTTCGAGACCGCCCTCGCCGAGGCCGAGATCGAATACGCCGAACACACCTCCATCGCCATCTGGGTAAAGTTCCTCGTCCCCGTCGCCGAAGCCGCGAAATTCGGCCTGCCGACCGACAAGCCGCTCAGCATCGTCATCTGGACCACCACTCCCTGGACCATCCCGGCCAACCTCGCCATCGCGGTGCATCCAGAAATCGAATACACCGTCGCCGACCTCGGTGCCGAATACATCGTCGTTTCCAAGGGCCTCCTCCCCGCCGTCCTCGAAGCCGCCAAACACCCTGATCCGGCATTGGTCATTGGTCATTCGACATTAGTCATTCCGGGCGCGCGTCTCGAACACCTCGCCGCCCTCCACCCCTTCATCGCGCGCCCGTCACCCGTCGTCGTCGCCGACTACGTCACCACCGAAACCGGCACCGGCTGCGTCCACACCGCCCCCGGCCACGGTGCCGAGGACTACCTCACCGGCCTCCGCTACAAACTCCCCATCTACTGCCCCGTCGGCGACGACGGACGCTACCTCGACGACGGCCAAGTCCCCACCGATCTCATCGGCATCACCTGCCTCGAAACCGTCGAGGACCTGAAGGCGAAAAAGCCCAGCCCCGCCAACCTCGCCGTCCTCAAAAAACTAGCCACACCCGACGCCAACGGCCACGTCGCCCTGCTCGCCAAGGCCAAATACGTCCACAGCTACCCCCACTGCTGGCGCTCCAAGACCCCCATCATCTTCCGCGCCGTGGACCAGTGGTTTGTCAGCCTCGACCGCCCCTTGGGAGGGACGACCTCCGTGTCGTCCGCTCCGACCTCCTCCATTGGTCATTCGTCATTGGGCATTGGGCATTCACCTCGCACCACCGCCCTCGCCGCCATCAAGGACGTCCAGTGGTTCCCCGCCTTCGGCCAGGCCCGCATCACCGGCGCCGTCCAATCCCGCCCCGATTGGTGCATCAGCCGCCAGCGCTCCTGGGGCGTGCCCATCATCGCCTTCTACGACGCGAACAAAAAAGCCTTCCTCGACGCCTCCGTCATCCGCGCCGTCGCCGCCAAGATCGCCGCCCACCCCTCCGGCACCAATCTCTGGTATGAGCAGACCGCCGCCGAACTCCTCGCCGGCGTCGCCCTCCCCGCCGGCTGGCCCGCCGCCTCCGAGCTCACCAACGGCCGCGACACCCTGGATGTCTGGCTCGACTCCGGCTCCTCCCACGCCGCCGTCCTGCGTAATGGCCAAGGCACTACACAATGGCCCGCCGACCTCTACCTCGAGGGCTCCGACCAGCACCGCGGCTGGTTCCAGTCTTCCCTCTGGACGAGCGTCATCGCCTTCGGCTCCGCCCCCTACAAGGCCGTGCTCACCCACGGCTTCATCGTCGGCGAGGACGGCAAAAAAATCTCCAAGTCCGGCTCCTACGAAAAACCCCCGACGTCCGACAACTTCATCAACGACTACGGCGCCGACGTGATCCGCCTCTGGCTCGCCTCGCAGGATTTCACCCAGGACATCACCCTCTCCAAAAAAATCCTCGATAACTCCGCCGAGCAATACCGCGGTTTCCGCAACGCCCTCCGCTACCAGCTCTCCATCCTCCACGATTTCGACCCTGCGAAGGACGCCCTCCCGCACACTTCGCTCGATGTCCTCGACCGCTGGGCCCTGCACCAGACCGCCAAGCTCCTCGCCGAGGCCACCGCCGCCTACGACGCCTACGAGTTCCACCGCGTCATCAGCCTCTGCGCCCACTTCGTTTCCACGACGCTCTCCGCCGTTTACAACGACGTCTGCAAAGACCGCCTCTACACCTACGCGGTCAACCACCCCCAGCGCCGCAGCACCCAGACTGCCGTCCACGCCATCCACGGCGTGCTCGTGCGTATACTCGCCCCCGTCCTCACCTTCACCGCCGACGAAGCCTGGTGCCACGCCCACTTTAAAACCGATCTGGCTCCCGACTCCGCCTCCGCCCCTCAGGTCTCAGGTCTCAGCCCTCAGGTCTCCGTCCCTCCCTCCGTCCACCTCTCCGATTGGCCCGTCGCTGACGCCGCTTGGACCGATCCCGCCCTCGACGCCGACTTCACCGCCCTCCTTTCCATTCGCGCCAAGGTCAACGAGGCCCTCGAGCCCCTCCGCCAGGCCGGCCAGCTTGGCAAATCCCTCGACGCCGCCGTCACCCTCGAAGTCGCCGGCGGCGATCCGCTCGATGCCGTCCTGCGCCGCCACGAGGCGTTCCTGCCCGAGCTTTTCATCGTTTCACACGTCATTCTTGCCGAGACGCCTGCCACCCAGCCAATCGCTGTCTCCGCCCGCCCCGCTTCCGAGCTCGGCTACGTGCGCTGCCCGCGCTGCTGGCGCTGGGTTCCGGCTCTCGAGACCACCGACCAAGGCGATGTATGCCCGCGCTGCGCCGAGGCCATTAATCCAACGCCCTAGTCCGGGGCCTTCACCGCTTTTTTGATTTTCTTAACACCCCCCAAAAAAACACACCCGTCATGGCCAAATCAAAATCCAAGCCCGCCCCGAAATCCAAGCCCGCTGCCAAGGCCAAACCGGCCCCAAAAAAGGCGTCGAAGCCCGTCACCAGATCTTCACCTAAATCCAAGTCGAAACCCGTCGTGAAACCCGCCAAGAAACCCGTGCCCAAGCCGAAAGCAAAACCCGCCAAGGCCCACGCCAAACCCGTCAAGCCCACCAAGATCGCGCCCGCTGCAAAGCCAGCGAAACCCGCATCTAAACCCGCGAAGTCCGCTCCTGTTCCCGCCTCCAAGAAGGCCCCCGTCAAACCCACCGTGCCCGCCAAATCCCCTAAGTCTGCCAAGTCCGCTCCCGCTCCCGCCAAACCCGCACCGGTGACGGCGCAGCCAGCCAAGCCCGCCCCGCCAAAGGCCTCCGCCCCGGCCAAGCCCGCCGCTGAATCCGCCAAGGTGCCGTCATCCAAGGCCCCCGCGTCCGAAGCTCCGTTGTCCGCCCGCGATAAACTTCGCTCGCGCATCCTCGCTCAAAAAACCAAACCCGCCAAACCCGTCGCCTTCTCCCTCGATGAGGTCCGCGAGGTCGCCAAAACCGCCGCCAAGGTCGCCCCTTCCGCGTCCTCCGCCACCAGCAAGGCCGTTGCCAAAAACCCCGCCGGCAAGACTCACCTCCCGGCCGATTCGCTCCGCGCGGCCAAACCCGCCCAGATCAAGGCCGCCTCCCTCGCCGATATCCTTGGCTTCAACCCCAAGCAGAAATCGTCCCACGCCGAGAGCGAGGAGGCCGCCATTCCCGACAAGTTCAAACGCTACTACAAACTCCTCATCGAGCTGCGCAACCACGTCACCGGCCAGGTGGACCAGCATGCCGAGGAAACCCTCAAACGCTCCGCCAAGGAGGACTCCGGCGACCTCTCCAGCTACGGCACCGACGGCGGCACCGACTCTTTCGACCGTGACTTCGCCCTCAGCCTCGTTGCCAACGAGCAGGAAGCCCTCGCCGAGATCGAGGCCGCCATTCAGCGCATCAAAGCCGGCACCTACGGCATCTGCGAACAAACCCAACAGCCCATCAACCGGGAGCGCCTGAGCGCCGTGCCTTTCACCCGCTTCACCGCCGCCGCGATGAAAGAGGTGGAAAAAACCCGCTACAAAGTCCGCGGCCAGACCGGCATCCTCGGCGAAGGCGAAGAGGGAGCCAAGGTCGAGGACGACTCCGGCGGCGAGGAGTAAGCCGGGATCGCCTCCATCCTTTCAAAATCCCCGAGCCCCCTCGGGGATTTTTTTTGCCCTCACCTCACCGCCGCTCCGGTTTCCTCGATCACCACCTTAAAGAAGCAACGCCAATTTTAACCACGGATAAACACGGATGGACACGGATAGGAATAGGATGGTTTTAATCCGTGTTCATCCGTGTCCATCCGTGGTTAACTCAATCTCTTTAAAGTATCTCAAAGTCTAAAACCCCAGGGAACCTAGCAAAAAACCGTGCGCTGGCTCGTCCTCACTTCCTCCACCGGCACTGGCCACAACATGCGCGCCGAGGCTCTCCGCCTCTGGGCCGAGCGCGTGTGCGGTCCCTCCGTCGAGCTGCGCGTCCACCAGACACTCGAGACCACCCACCCGCTCTACCGCTTCGGCGTCGGCCTCTACAACACCATCCAGCGCCGCGCCCCGCGTCTGCACCACCTCTACTTCAACTACCTCGAACTCGCCGGCATGCACCGCCACGGCGAGCGTATCCTCGGACGTGATACCTTTACCGCCGCCGTCGCCGCCTTCGCCCCGCAGCGCGTCATCAGCGTCCACGCCCACACCAACCACGGCTTCTTCAACCTCGCCCGCCGCGCCATGCCCGCCGCCCCGCCGCGCTGCCTCACCTACTGCGGCGAGCTCTTCGGCGGCTACGGCTTCAGCCGCCACTGGGCCAATCCCTCCGCCGATGGCTTCATCGGCGCCACCCCCGAGGTCTGCGCCGCCGCCCGCGCCGTCGGCACACCCGACGAAAACGTTTTCCACGGCGGCTTCCTGCTCCGCCCCTCGCTCTACGTCTCCGATCGCGACGCCGAAACCCAGGCATCCGCCCTCGCCGCCGAACTCGGCCTCGATCGCCGCGCCTTCACCGTCGTGCTCAGCACCGGCCTCGCCGGTGCCAACAACCACCTCCCCATTCTCCGCCGTCTCGCCGCCACCGGCGAAAAACTCCAGGTCATCGCCCTCTGCGCGAAAAACACCGCCACGCTCCACGCCGTCGAGGCCTTCGCCGCCGCCCACCCCGCGCTCACCGTCCGCGCCCTCGGCCAAACCGACCGTATGGTGGCTCTGCTCCGCCTCGCCTCCGCCTTCGTCGCCCGCCCGGGGACAGGCGCGACCAGCGAGGCGATCCTCGCGGGCACACCGCTTATCCACAACGGCATCGGCGGCATCATGCCGCAGGAGCTCATCACGGTGCAATATTGCCGCCAGCACGCCTGCGCCCTCACCGCCCGCTCCCCCCGAGAAGTCGTCGCGCACATCTTAAAACTCCGGGCCGAGCCTGCCTTCGCCGCCGAACTCCGGGTCCGACTCCAAGCCGCCCGCCCCGCCGGCACCCCGGATCGGATCGTCCGCTGGATTCTCGAGCGCCCGTGAGCAGGTGTCGCTCTCCAACGTCGGAGCCCCCTGCGGTCGTTCCCGCCGAATCCGCTAAAGAATTGTAAATATCTACCCCACAATTGCCAAGGCGCAGACCCTGCTGGACTCCTGCGCGTCTGCGTGGATAAACTTGCCCAAGCACACCGACATTCACTCAACCGGCTCAACCTGCGCTCATCGCACCCTCCACCATGCATCGTCATTCCGCCTCCTTCATCGTGTTGAGTGCCATGGCGCTTGCACTTTTTGGCTGCGCTACGCCGCCTCCGCCCGCACCGCCTCCGCCGCCGCGTGTCATCGTCGCACCGCCTCCGCCCGAGGTCTTCCCCGAGGGAATCTATGTCTCCCCGCCCAAGTCCGGCGACCTCAACGCGGCCTTCGACCAGCAGGGCAAGGGCGAACGCACCTTCCCTAACAATCAAATCGGCGCGCGTCTCATTTTCACCTCAAACCTCAAGATGCCCAAGCTCGAGGCGGTCGCGACCTCTCCCGATGCCTTTCAACTCCGCATCCGCTTCGCGAATCCCGGCAAGGAGCATGTCCACGTCTCCCTCACCTGCACCTATGCCGATGACGACGCCGGTGCGCGGCGGGTCAAAAACCTCGCCTTCCCGATCAATACTTATCGCGACATTGCGATTGATTTCAAAGGCAGCCCCGAACGCACGCTCTACATTCGCGCCACCGCCGTTCGCTAGGCGCTGTCTTGAAGTTAATCAAACTCTGTGAGCGGGAAGTCATGCCCGGCCAAGGCGACCGGGGCGCAGGCGGACCAAAGGCCCGTGCCGCCGAGGACAACGCCGGCCCAGCTTGATTTCCTCTCACCCGCAGGGCGCAGGCAGAGCGTCGGAATTGTTTGAAGACAGCGCCTGGGGCAGCGTTCGGACTCGGTGCTTCGGATTCCCGTGTGCTCACCGCACTTTGAGTTTGCCAGTGTCGCGCCGCTTTCGGCACCCTGCTCCTTCACGTCTCTTTCAAACGCCGCCCCCTTAACCTAAATACCAGCTATGTCCGCATCAGAAGAACTCGTAGGTAACGCCCTTGTCGGCCAGTCCGGCGGCCCCACCGCCGTCATCAACTCCAGCGTCGCCGGCGTCGTCGCCGAGGCCCTCAACCACAGCGAAATCGAGGAGGTTTACGGCTGCCTCAACGGCGTCCTCGGCATCCTCAACGAGGAGCTCATTGACCTCGCCTCCGAGTCCCAGCAAGCCATCCGCGGCCTCCGTTCCACCCCCGGCGCCGCCCTCGGCACCTGCCGCTACAAGCTCAAGACCCAGGCCGATTTCGACCGCGTGCTCGATGTTTTCAAGGCCCACAATATCCGCTACTTCTTCTACGCCGGCGGCAACGATTCCCAAGACACCGCCGACCGCATCTCCAAACTCGCCCAGGCCCAGGGTTACGCCCTCCGCGTGATCGGTATTCCCAAGACGATTGATAACGACCTCCCCGTCACCGACCACTGCCCCGGCTACGGCTCCGTCATCAAATACATCTCCACCACCGTCCGCGAGATCGCCTGCGACAACGAGGCCATGGGCCAGCACGATCTCGTCCAGATCGTCGAGGTCATGGGCCGCAACGCCGGTTGGATCGCCGCCGGCGCCGCCCTCGCCAAGCGCAAGGATCACCCGCACGACGCCCCCCACCTCATCCTCCTCCCCGAGGTCGCCTTCAGCACCGAGAAGTTCGTCGCCGACGTGCAACGCGTGCTCAAGCGCGAGAAATACTGCCTCATCGTCGTCGGCGAGGGTCTCGTGGATGCCGATGGCAACTACGTCTCCGCCGCCGAGGCCACCGATGCCTTCGGCCACGCCCAACTCGGTGGCGCCGCCGAGTTCCTGCAGGGTCTGGTCGAACAAAACCTCCCGGGTGTCAAAGCCCGCACCGTGAAGCTTGGCATGGCCCAGCGCGCCGCCGTCCACGCCGGCTCCAAGACCGACTCCGACGAGGCCTTCCTCGCCGGTCAGGCCGCCGTCAAAGCCGCCATCCGCGGCGAGACCGACAAGATGGTCACCCTCCTCCGCGGCGATCAGGATCACTACACCGTCGAGACCGGCCTCGCGCCCCTTTCCGAGATCGCCAACGGCGTTAAAAAACTCCCCCGCGAGTGGATCAACGAGGACGGCATCAGCATGAACCACCAGTTCCTCCGCTACGCCACCCCGCTCATCCAGGGCGAGACCCCGGTCCACTACGAGAACGGCCTGCCCGCCTTCGCCCGCCTCGACAAAGTTCGCGTGGAAAAGATCCTCCCCGCCCACACCGCCTGACCGGCACCATCAGTTCCTCGGCCCCTACCGGCCGGCCCGCCCTAAAAAGCGCGCCGGCCTTTTTACGTCCCCACCGCCATGTATCTGAGTGCCTCCTGCACCGGCCCGCAATTCTTTGGGTTGATTCCGCAATCGAAAGGAGAAACAGCTCAGTAGCTGCCGGGCGCTGTATTGCCTTTCGTGCGCCATAATAAATCAAGCTCCGGGAAAAACATGAAACGAATACACATCGTCGGTTGCGGACCTCGCTCAGGCACCACTCTCCTCACAGAATTGATGAGCACCTGCTTCGAGATTGATTTGTTCACCGAGCACGAAGACTCAATCTACGAGCTCCCCCCAAGGAAGTGTAACATCTACCTCACCAAACGACCTTCTGATATCCTTAAGATTGGTTCCGTTATGGAGGCAATGTCCAGCCTCTACGTGATTTACATGGTGAGGGATCCTCGTGACATGGTGGTCAGCCGTCACAATCGTGATCCGAGTCGTTATTGGTCGGGTCTCAGGTTTTGGAGAACGAACACCCCATTCGGGCAGGCTCTCGCAACTCATCCACGGTTTATCACGGTCCGATACGAGGATCTCGTCAATAATCCGAATCAGGTTCAGGTGCTTTTAATGGAAAGATTTCCGTTTCTTAGGAAGAAAGCCGATTTCAGCCGGTATCACGAGTTCGCGAGGCCTTCAAAGCGATCGCTCGAGGCACTGAGGGAAGTGAGGCCTATTTCATCATCAAGTATTGGCAACTGGCGCAACCACCTCCCGCGCTTGGCGGGTCAGCTCCAGCAATACGGCTCAATCACCGATGATTTGATTTTCTATGGTTACGAAAAGGATACCGGTTGGGAACAGGTGCTGGCCGGGATCGAACCTGACCTGAGCCCGAGCTTTTGGCCTGAGTCTTTCCAGCCGGGCAGCACGGGGAGTATCGAGCGCTTCGCGAAGCTGAAAGCGATCTATGTCGCATTGGCTCATTCAAGATTTTACCCCTTCCTGAAAGTCATAGTTCAAGGCTTCCGATTGATGAGACGGGCAAGCCGAACCGCGCGTAAGCTTGTGACAAAGCTTTTTATGAAAAGCAGGAAATTCATTCTCCCAGCCTTTGTTCCTGCCGTGCCGCTGCCGGGTGATTCACAACCGCCCGTCCGGCAGCTTATCATCAAGCCGGATATGTTACCGGGCGATGACGGGGCGAATATGAATGTGCCGTCCATCATTCGCGTCCCCGATTGGATCGAGCAACCGCTGGGTCGCTACTACCTCTATTTCGCGTGTCACACCAATTCCGGCTATATCCGCCTCGCCGTCGCCGACCATATAGAGGGGCCATGGCGCATACATCAGGCGGGAGCGTTGCACGCTTCCGCTGTATCAAGCATCGGCGACTTCATCTACGCACCCGACGTGCATGTTGATCATGATAGAAAACTGATCCGCATGTATTTCCATGCCACGGTCGGAAAAAAGAAACAGCTGTGCGTCTTCGCGGCTACGTCTGGAAACGGCGTCAATTTCGATGTCTCGCCGAGCCTTGCCCGCACCTTCTACTTTCGGGCGTTTGGCTACCGGGGCGCATGGTATGGAGTATCAAAGGGCGGACGCCTCTTCCGGTCCAGCGACGGCCTGTCCACCTTTACGCCCGGGCCTGATCTATTTCCTAAAATTCCCGGCAATTGTGAAAACTATGATGCGGCGGGCAGCATCCGTCACGTATCCATCGAGGTTTTCGAAAACCATGCCGAGATTTACTACACGCGCATCGGCGACGCACCGGAAATCATTCTCAAATCGCGTCTCGAACTCAATGGCAACTGGCGTGACTGGCGTGCCGGCCCGCCGCAGGAAGTGATGCGCTCCGAGCAGGAATGGGAAGGTGCCAACCTGCCGGTAAAACCTTCGGTGTTTGGAAAGACAAGTGAACCGGTTCACCAGCTTCGGGATCCCGATGTTTTCCGGGATGCTGACGGCGCCAGATATCTCGTTTACGCAGCGGCCGGTGAACACGCCATTGGGTTAGCCCGCCTCGACTCCGCCTGAAGGGCTCATGCCATTACTCGTATGCGGCGCAGTGAAATGGCGGAGCATCGCGCAGGATTTTGAGTGCGGCTACACCGTCGCACATCACACCGACCACGTCCCCTTACATCTCTGAGCGTGTGTTTGCCGCCCCGCTCGCCCACGCTGCCGCCATGTTGCCCCCGCCGCTGCCCGCCTCGTCACCCCGTCGCGCTCGCTCTGCCTTCGCTTTGAGCTTGCTCTGGCCCGGACTCGGCCAGCTTCACAACCGCCAATTCCTGCTCGGCACCGCCGCGGTCACCGGTAACACCGCGCTCTACCTCGCCGCCATCCCGTGGGGTCGCATCGGTCGCATCTACAGCATTACCCAGACGCAAGCCGGCGAGATCGCCGAGGGGCGCGCTGATCCGGGTCGCGCAATCAATAAAATCATGGAGGCCGCCTTCGCTCCCCTTCCGGCCCGAACGACCGTGCTTCTCACACTCGCTCTCGTCGCCGCCCTCGCCCTCCATGCCTTCCTCACCTGGCAGGCGTGGAGCTACGCCCGCGCTCGCGCCACGCCTCCGTCCCTGCCCGCTTAGGATCCCTCCGCTTTACGATTTGCCACCGCCCAAGCGTTTCGCCACCTCGCCCGCGAACTCGATCGTCTGGGTCGGAAACGCAAAACTGCACCCGCGTGCCTGCACCACCCGCATGATCGCAAAGTTGATCCGCTCCCGCACCGCGAAGTTCTCCTGAATCGCCGGATTCGACGTGAAATAGATTATCTGAATATCCAGCGAAAACGCTCCGTAGTTGAGGAAGTTCACCGCCATGAAATCCTGCGCCACCTCCGGGTCCTTCGTCAGCAACTCGCGGATATCCGCGACCACCGCCGCGAGTTGCTCCGCCGTCGTCCCATAGGTCAGGCCGATGGTCTGGTCCACCCGGCGCTGCGGCATTCGCGAAAAGTTATTCACCGCCTCCGCCGCCACCGTCTTGTTCGGGATCACCACCAGGCTCCGGCCCGGCGTGCGCAGCTTCGTCGAGCGCAAGCCGATGTCCTCGACCGTTCCCTCAAATCCGCCGATTTTCACATAGTCACCGATCCGGAGAGGTTGGTCCACGGCCACCACCACCGAGCCAAAGACATTCGCCAGCGTATCCTGCGCTGCCAGCGCGAAGGCGAGGCCGCCGATGCCCAGGCCGGCCAGGAACGCCTTCACATCGGCTCCGAGCTGCTGGGCCGCCATCAGGGCCCCGAAAATCACAATGAGCGAGATCACCGTCTTTTTGATCCACGGCATGAACGCCGCCACGTTCATCTGCTTCTTCTTCGCCACCGCTTGCAGATGATCCAAAACCGTGTTGAGCGCGCTGATCAGCAGCCAGATCACCACCACTGAAAAAGCGATTTTCTGCAGGTAAACCCGCGCCACGTCGGCCTCGACCGAGAGCTTGAGCACCTTCACCGAGAGCACGGCGCCGAACACCGCGATGAACGCCGCCACCGGCCGCTGCAAAGCCGCGAACAACTCGTCGTCCAGCGTCGTCTCCGTGCGCGCGCTCAGCCGCTTCAGACCGCCAAAAACCAGCCGCGTAAAGCCCTTCCTGAACACATAGCCGGCCGCAAAAATAAACAGCGCGATCGCGTAGTGCTGCCAGGTGTTGACCCCGCTTTCGTTTTTGATCCCGAAGGCCTCCAGCGAGAAATCCACCAGATGCTCGATCAGATCCGGCTGACGCTCTGCCTTCACCGCCCCGGTCGAGACCGCCGCCGCCGCGTTGGCCGTCGCCGGATCAACCGTCGTCGAGGGCGCAGCCGCGCCGCCACCCTCCTGCGCAACCAGAACTCCAGCCAACAGCGGGAGCCAAACCAACCAACGAAGACCACGAACCAGTTTCAGATACATAGCGGGAAAAGGAAAAACCTCTCACCTAGCGTTTCCCGCGCCACGAAGTCAACCGGTCGCACACCACACCACCCTTCCGCGTAGCCCTGAGCGCCAGCGACCCGTTCCGACACAGCGAAGTCCCTCGCCCACAAATGCCGCTCTTGCCCAGAAGCCTCTCCTCCTCCGTCATCCGCCTTTTCCTCCATGTCCGCCTTCGTCCCTCTTCCGCTCGGCAAACGCATCCCCGACCTCCTGCACGGCATTTCCTGCAGCCTGCCGACCATGCGCTCCGTGATCGGCTACGAGGAAAAAGACCCCGCCGTCACGGCCCACCTCACCAGCGGCTACCCGCGCTTTGTGGTCCATCCCCTTCTCCGTGATGTCGTCGACGCTCTCACCCGCCGCGACCCCGCCCTCACCGGCCGCCCCCTCTGGCTCGCCGCCGGCCCCGCCGCCGCCGCCGCCTTGCGCGATCACGTCGGCAGCATCGGCGACCTCATCCCCCTCTCGCCTTTCCTGACCGCCCTTGCGCTGCCTGCCAATGCAACGCCGGAACTGGTCAACACCGCCCGCCGCTACCTCCAACACACCGGTGCCTTCGCCTCCTCCCGCGCTGCCGAGGACTGGTTGGTCTCCGCCCGCCTGCTCCCCGCCGCCGAACCCGAGCGCCACTTTTCCGGCTCTTCCACCACCGCCGCCGCCGTCCACGTCCGCCAGACTCTCGCCGCCACCTATGGCCACGGCCTCGCCGCCGCCGACATCCATCTCGTCCCAAGCGGAATGGCCGCCACCTACGCCGCCTTCCAGGCCGTCAACACCGTGCAAGCCCCGCTCGGCCGCACCCGCTGGATTCAGCTCGGCTGGCTCTACCTCGACACCATCGCCATCCTCCAAAAATTCACCGCCGCCCCCTCCGAAGACTACCTGCATCACTCCGACGTCTTCGATCTCTCCGGCCTGCGTCGCCTGCTGGAGGCCCACCGCGGCAAAGTCGCCGGCATCCTCGCCGAGGTGCCGACCAACCCGCTCGTGCAGACCGTTGACCTGCCCGCCCTGTCAGCGCTCTGCCGCGAACACGGTGTCGCCCTCGTGCTCGACCCGACCATCGCGTCACCCTTCAACATAGACGTCCTCCCGCACGCCGATCTCGTCGCCAACTCTCTCACCAAATACACCGCGTCCGAGGGCGATGTCATCCTCGGCGCCGTCACCACCAATCCCGCCTCGCCGCTCGCCGCCTCGCTTCGTCCCGCCCTCGCCGCCGCCTCCTCCCTCGCCGCGCTCTACCCGCGCGACGTCGCCCGCCTCGCCGCCCAGATAGATGCCACCCCGGCCCTCATCGCCCGCATCAACACCACCACCCCGAGCGTCGCCGCGTTTCTCGCCAGCCACCCGCGCGTCACCGCCGTTTACTGGTCCGGCCATGCGTATTCCGCATCCAACTACGCAGCCCTCGCCCGCACGCCGGACTCCGTCGGCAGCATGATCAGCTTCACCGTCTCCGGCGACCTCGCCTCATTCTACGACCGTCTTCGAATCGCCAAGGGCCCCAGCTTCGGCCTTCTGACCTCGCTCATCTGTCCGTTCATGTATCTCGCCCACTTCGACCTGGTGACCACCGAGAAAGGCCGTGCCGAACTCGCAGCCAACGGCATCGCTCCCGACTTGCTCCGCCTCTCCGTCGGCGCCGAGCCCTGCGAGGACCTCATCGCCGCCCTCGCCGAAGCCCTGGGCTGATGCACCTGCATCTTCGTTTTGCGTCCTTTTCCGCCCGCAGTTCCGCCTCGTCAGCGCCAAGGAGTGCGCAGTCTCTGTCAAGAAACACAGCGGCTTGCCCGTTGAGCCGCTGACCTTCGGTTTTTAGATTGGGAGCCTCACCCGCTGCTCCCATGTCCGCCCACCCCTACGCTTTCCTCGCCCTGTTCCTCGGGGTGGCGATTGCCTTCCCTTTGATTATGCTGGGTGTAGCGCAGCTCTGGATACGGTGCTTTCAGGCCGCCAAGCCCGGTCCGCTCAAAAACAGCACCTACGAGTGCGGCCTCGCCGCCACCGGCGACTCTTGGATCCAGTTCAAGGCCCACTACTACCTCTACGCCATTCTGTTCCTGGTCTTCGACGTCGAGATCCTGTTCCTTCTGCCTTTCGCCGTCGCCTTCACCAGCCTGCCCGCCGGCGCCTTGTTCGCCATGCTGTCTTTTGTATTCCTCCTCGCCGAGGGCCTCGTCTGGGCCTGGGCGCGTGGTCACCTCGAATGGAAATGAGCACTCCCGCCTACACGCCCTTCCCCGCCGCCGGAAACATCTCCGACACCGACCGCGAGGAGCTGCGCCGCAACGGCATCCTGCTCACCAGCCTCGAAGAGCTCTACAACTGGGGCCGCAGCAACTCCATCTGGCCCCTCCAATTCGGCCTCGCCTGCTGCGCCATCGAGATGATCGCCGCCGCCACCGCCCGCTTCGACATCGCCCGCTTCGGCGCCGAGATTTTCCGCCCTTCCCCCCGCCAGGCCGACCTCATGATCGTCTCGGGCACCGTCACCAAAAAGATGGCCCCGCTCGTCGTCCGCCTCTGGAACCAGATGCCCGAGCCCAAATACTGCATCGCCATGGGCGCCTGCGCCATCTCCGGCGGCCCCTTCAAGCAGGGCTACAACGTCCTCAAGGGTATAGACCGTTTTCTCCCCGTTGACATCTACATCCCCGGCTGCCCCCCGCGCCCCGAGGCTCTGCTCAACGGCCTCATTCAGCTCCAGACCCAGATCAAAGCCGAACACATCACCGGCCCCCGCGCCGCCCGCCACCTCCGCGCCGACGCCCCCAGTGAGTATCCCATTCCCGAATACGGCGCCCACGATCTCACTCCGACCCAAAACCCCACTCTCTGGTCCGCGCCCGTCCCGCCCCGTTACCCGCCCGTCGCCCCGCCGCCCGCATCCGCTCCGTCCGCCTGACCATGGAAACCCTTGAACAGCTTCGCGAACGCCTCGCCGCCCGCTTCCCCGCTGCGCAGACCGTGCTCGCGACCGACCCCGGCGCCGCCGCCGAGCACTCGCTGTTGCTCGACTCCACCCACGCCCGCGACATCGCCCGCTTCCTGCGCGACGACCCCGCCCTCCGCCTAGACTACTGTTCCAACGCCACCGGCGTCGACTGGCCCGAAAAGGAGATCACCGACGTCGTCAAGACCTCCGTCCCCGACCCTGCCGGCGGCCCCGCCAAGATCGTCGAGACCAAATCCGTCCGCGTGCAGCCCGGCTATCTCGAAGCCGTTTACCACCTCTACTCCATCGCCCTGAAACACGGCCCCGTCGTCATCCGCCTGCGCACCGCCAACCGCACCGACGCCGTCACCCTGCCTTCGCTCACCCCGGTCTGGCGTTCGTGCGATTTCCAGGAGCGCGAGATCTTCGACCTCTTCGGCATCGTCTTCGCCGGCCACCCGGACCTACGCCGCATCCTCATGTGGGACGAGTTCAAGGACCACCCCATGCGCAAGGACTACGTCGAGCCGCCCGACTACGAGTGGGAACCCACCGCCCACGACGAGATCCTGGAAAAAGCCAAAGCCTTCCGAGCCTCGCCTGCGGCTACGCCGCTGGACGAGCCCTCCGTAGCTTCAGCGAAGGAGGGCATCAAATGACCCCCGCCCCCGTCACCGCCCCCCAGCCATCTCCGTCCTCTCCGCCTTCGTCATTCGACATTGGTCATTCGTCATTCCTGTCGCAGATAGGCGGCCCCACCGTCCGCGCCGTCCACGACCAGTTCCACGGCGACCTCCTCGAGGTCTCGATGGGCCCGCAACACCCCTCCACCCACGGCGTGTTCCGCATGGTCGTCACTCTCGACGGCGAACAGATCGTCAAACTCAAGCCCGTCTTCGGCTACCTCCATCGCAACCACGAGAAGATCGCCGAGAACATCAGCTACCTGGCCTCGATGCCCTACACTGATCGCCTCGACTACCTCTGCTCGATGTCCACCAACTGGGCCTACGCCCTCGCGGTGGAAAAACTCCTCGGCCAGCCCGTCCCCGAGCGCGCCCAATACGTCCGCGTCATCCTCGCCGAGATGACGCGCATCGTGAACCACGCCTGCCTCGTCGGGTTCCTCTTCAACGACCTCGGCACCTCCTTCACGCCGCTGCTCTACGCCTTCCGCGAACGCGAAAAGTTCATTGATCTCTTCGAGTCCCTCAGCGGCTCGCGCATGATGTGCAACTACCAGCGCTTCGGCGGCTGCCGCGTGGACCCGTCCCCCGAGTGGCTCGCCGCAGCCCGCACCCTCGTCGAAAACTTCCCGCGCTTCCTCGACGAGTATGAGCGCATGTTGACCGGCAACGAGATCATGCTCGCCCGCACCCAGGGCATTGGCCGTCTCGACCCGGCCCAAGCGATCAACGCCGGCATCACCGG
>JAIYBI010000411.1 GCA_027488595.1 Opitutaceae bacterium
GGGTCGCGGATCGGGCGGGAGAGGAAAACCTCGAGGTTACGGGTGCAGAGGCGGCGGAGGCGGCCGGGGGGGAGGTCGGTGGCGTCTGCGAGGAGGGCGAGGGCGAAAGGGGCGGAGGCGTTGAAGCGGTAGGCGAGGGAGCGGCCGAAGGCGGGATGTTCGCCGGAGGCGGCGAAGAAGTGCTGGTAGTCGGCAAGGAAGGGGCGGGCCCAGTCGCGCCAGCGGCGGGCGCGGGCGGGGTTTTGTTTTTCGCCATGGAGGCGGGCCCAGAGGAGGCCGTAGAAGTGGAAGGCGAAGGCGTTGTAGTGATCGTAGGCCTGGTTGATGCCGTCCTCGAACCAGCCGCCGCCGCGGTGCATGGTCTCGAGCTGGGCGAGGTGGGATTCGATGACGGCGCGGTCGGTGCGATGAGCGGAGCCCACGGTCCCGAGAAACTCGAGGATGTGGACGGACATGAAGAGGTGGTTGTTGTTGACGATGCCGCCGCCGCGGGCGGTGGCGAACCAGGTGCAAACCTGGGTGCGGGTGGCGGGGGGAAGCGGATCCCAAAGGGAGGCGGGAGCGAGCTGGAGGGCGAGGGCCATGAGGCCCATCTCGACGTGGTGCTGGTGGTAGTTGGCGTCGGGGCCCCAGTATTCGGGGGAGGCGGGGTCGGTTCCGAGGGCGAGACCGGCGAGGAACCAGGAGGACAGGCGTGAACGGAGGGCACGGGCGCTGGCGGCAGCGGCGGAGTTGCCGTCGGAGTCGGATTCGGGGATGGACTGGAGATAGAGGGCGGCGAGGAAAAGAGGGCGGGCGAAGGACTCAAGGCGGTCGGCCTGGGCGTCGTGATCGGAGGGGCGGCCGGGAAGCGGAATGGCGGCGCGGCCGGGGTGCATGAGGGCGGCGAGGGGCTCAAGCAGGGCGCGGGCGTGGGCCTGCCAGGCCGCGTAGGTGGGAGGAGGCGTGGCGGGCGCGGTCATGGTGCGGGTGGCAGGCATTCGAGCAGGGTGCAGCCGGACGGCGAAGGCTGGATGGTGACCGGCCCGAGGCCGGCGGGGAGGAAAGCTTTGCCACCGAAGCCGAGCGAGTGGGTCTCGCCGCCGGCGGTGACGGTGCAGGAGCCATTGGTCACGATAACGACAGAGGCCTCGGTCTCGGTTTTTTTGAGTGACGCGGAGAGGTGGGAGCGGCGGAGGCGAAAGCACGGGGTGTGTGCTGGGCCGATGAGTTCCTCCTGCCAGGAGCCGGGGCCAAGCTCGCGGAGGAGGCGCGGGGCGAGGCGGTTTTCAAGAGCGACGCGCTCAAGGGCGCGTGGGGTGAAGTTAAAGACGTCGAGGCAGAAATCAAGGTCGCGCCCCATGAAACGGGCGGCCTCGGGCAGAACGTAGCCGCCGCGAGAGAACTCGAAGCGGACGACGAGGTCGCTGGGTTCCTGAAGCTCGACGAGGAGAAGGCCGGCGCCGAGGGCGTGGGGCGTGCCGCCGGGCACGAGGAAGGTGTCGCCCGGCGCGACGGAGATGGGATCGAAGCAGGCTTCGAGCGCGGCGATGTCTTGATCCAGGATGATGCGGCGAAGTTCGGCGCGGGAAGGCGGGCGTTGGAAGCCAAGATAGAGGCGGGCGTCGAAACCGGGGCGGGTGGCGAGGACGTGGTAGGCCTCGGTTTTTCCGGAGGGTGCGCCTAGGCGAAGTCGGGCGAAGTCGGCGGTGGGGTGGACTTGGAAGTGGAGGCGGATGGCGGAGTCGAGGAGCTTGACGAGAAGCTGGGGGACGGGGCCGAAACGGGCGAGGTGGGCGGGGCCGAGGAAATAGGCGGGGTCGGAGGCGAGCAGGGTGTCGAGCGGGTGGGCGTTGCCACCGACGAGGACGGTGGAGAGGCCCTCGTGCGGGAGGTATTCGCGACCGGCGTTGCGGGCCCGGGTGACGGAAGCGACCCAGTCCTCGGGAAAATGGTTGTCGGCGGGCCCGGCTATGCCGGCGAGGCGATCAAGCTCGGCTCCACCCTGGTAGGTGCGCCAGACGCGGTTGGGCGGGAGGAGGACGATTTTGCCTCGGTGGTTCATAGTGGGAGGGCGGAAGCGACAGCGGCGAACGGACTGCCGCTTTGCAGGCGGCAGTCCCTGGCGGAGCGACCGAGGGCGTAACCGATTGCGTGAACGATGCCGCCGCAGAAGACGAAATTGAAATCGATCACGCCGAAGTCGAGAGGGCTCATGGGGTGAAGGACTTCAAATCATTATTTAATAATTATCAATGTGAAATCGGGCCACTCGAATCCCGCGTTGAAGAGACGAAGGACTCAGGGTCATCGGTTTCAGTCCGGCGGTTCTCGTTTCAACTCCCCACGTGGCGTCTGTTCCTTCAGCTTGATCACTATGCTCCCGGATTTCCTCAAACAACCCGTCCTCCGCGACACCACCACCCGCTCCGCGCCCGACATCCTTCGCCGTCTCGCTCCCGTGCTCGGTGCCGCCCTGCTCGTCGGTGGCATCTTCGGCCGCTCGCTCCCCGCCGCGGTCATCGGCCTCGCCCTGCTCGCGCTCGGCCTCGCCCTGCTCTTCCGCCGCCCCGCCACAAAACTCCCCGGGAGCCCTCCCGTCACCTCAAGCTCCACCGTCACCGCCCTCCCGGCAAACTCCGTCCGCCGCCCTCGCATTCTCCTGCTCAACGCCTCCCTCGCCGGCCCCGATGGCAACTCCGCCCGCCTGCTCGCCCTGCTTGCCTCGCGCCTCTCGCCTCACGCCGGTCTCGATCACGCCGCCCTCGCCGGTCCCTCCTCCGTCACCTTCGCCACCCTCGCGCCGACCCTGCGCTCCGCCGACGCCTTCGTTTTCGCCACCGGCACCCATTGGGACTCTTGGAGTTCGCCCCTGCAAAAGTTCCTCGAAGACGCCACGCCCGCCGAGGCCACCGCGCTCTGGCTCGGCAAACCCGCCGCCGTGCTCGTCACCGAGCATTCCACCGGCGGCAAAGGCGTGCTCTCCCGCCTCCAGGGCGTGCTCCTCACCCTCGGCTGCGCTCTGCCGCCGCTCACCGGCCTCGTGCTCTCCCACGCCGCCCAGCTCGCCCGCCAAAACGCCCCCGCCGGCGGTGCCGCCGACGATCTCTGGCAACCTGCCGACCTCGACATCATCGCGCACAACCTGCTCGCCGCCGCCGCCGCTCCCCGCCCCGTCTACCGCGCCTGGCCGTTGGACCGCACCGACTACACCAAACCCTGGCTCGAAGCCTGATACCAACTTCCCTATCTATCCGGCTTTAACGCGAAGACGCAGAGGCGCGAATATAAGCAAAGGTTTATTTCAATTTCAGGTCTTAGCGCCCTTTGCGTCTTCGCGGCTTTGCGTTGATGAGGTCTGTTTTATACAAGACCCTGGCCTGAGCCGCGCCCACCTCGCCCGCCTTCCGCATCAGTTCCGCCTCGCACTCTGGCGAACCCCGTCCGAGATCGCGGCACACCTGCGGCCGCAGCGCATACACCGTGCAAAAAAACTCCGCCGCTCCGCTTCCGTCCGTCGCCGCACGCACGCCGAGCGCGGCGCAGTGTCCGCCGGCCATTTTCATAAACGCGCGGTTGCCGATGAAGTGCGCCACCCGCTCCGCCTCCGGCCCGAGCCGCGCCCAATCGTCACCCGTGACGCGCACGTAGGTATCCGTTTTCCCATGACAACAGACGCCGCAGCGGAGACAATCGTGAGGTATGTTCAAGCCGCGCCCGCGCGGGCGACGCGCCCGGCCGGCACGCCCCCACTTCTGCCCGCCCCCGCGCCCCGAAGCCAGACTGTATGCGCAAAAGGCTCGACCCCGCCGCCCTCACTCGCAGAACTAGCCACCCGCCGTTCTTCCGGCGTCGCGGGCCTATAGCTCAATGGTCAGAGCAGGGGACTCATAATCCCTTGGTTCTGGGTTCGAATCCCAGTGGGCCCACCATTTCTGCGGCTCACGCCCCCTCTCCCCGGCTCGCCGCGAGCACCCACGCCAGTCCCGCCGTTCGCGCTGTCCAGGCCGCTGTGCGCACCCAGTTGCTCCGGGTCAGACGCCGCGCCGCCGTCTCATCCCAAAATCGGCCCAAGCGGCGATGCAGCGGCACTTGCACCGCCATCGTCGAGCCCCACAGCACCAGCACCAACAGCGCGCCCGCTCGTGCCGCGGCCGAATCCGGTTCCAAAACCAACCAGGCCCCCGCCAGCCCCGCCTCGGCCACCATCAGGGGCGCCGCAACCAAGCCCATCCCGTCCGTGTAACTCCGGTGATACGTCGCGAATCCGGCTTCGCCCGACGCCCGCCAGACTTTTTTGTAAAGCGGGTAGATCGCCATCTGCACCGTCCAGACCAGCCCGGTCAGAGCCGCACTCACCACCAGTTGCGCGATTAGCCAGCCGTTGCTCATGTCGCCCAGCTTAGGCCATTCCGCATCAACGCAAACGAGACGTGTAAAATCCAACCGGCCCTATCCCCCTCCACCCATTTTCACCCTTGGCAGCGCGCTTCCCCGCCCAACAGTGCCGAAGCATGAACTATCGCACCCAGGCGGAATTTTTTATCAAGGGCATCACTCAGGGCGCAATTGACGCACCCGAGGTCATTGCCTGGTCCGACGAGGTCATCGTCGCCGCCGCCACCGCCGAGGATTGGATGGTTGAGATTTCCAGTTGCGGCGCGGACGAGCGCCTCAAGGTCCTCGGCCTGCTCAACACCGTGAAGGGCGTGGCCGACGCCACCGAACTCGCCGCCCTCCTGAAAGCGCGCGGTCTCGCCTGAGCGGTCCGAACCGTTGGGGCGTCGCTCGCGAGGACCCCATCCGCCCTGAGTCATGCCCAGTGCGCAACAATGGAGTCCTTTTAACGCAAAGACGCGAAGACGCAGAGCATGTAATTTTGTTTTTTTGATTCAACTGCGGCACCTATGCGAACAATCGAAAGTAGCCACAATGGGCACAAAATGCGCAAAGAAGAGGGCTCCGTTTTTGCGCCTTCTATGCCTTTTGTGGCCAAACTCTCGTTTCGACAGATTGGAAGTAATTCTGGCTCGGATTCAATGGGCGTTCTCTGCGCCTCTGCGACTTTGCGTTAAAGACTCGGTTTGATCGCTAAAAAGCATCAC
>JAIYBI010000320.1 GCA_027488595.1 Opitutaceae bacterium
CCTTACCCCCGATGTGCTCACACCGCGCGAGCGTGAGATCGCCCGCCTCGTCGCCGGAGCTATGTCGTCCAAGGAGGTCGCAGACAAACTCGGCTTGAGCCCCCGCACGGTCGAGAAACACCGCGCCAACATTTACGACAAACTCCGGCTGCGCGACGTGGTCGGACTGACGCGTTGGTGCCTGCACCACAAATTAGTGAAGTAAGCACCGTCGTGAACGCGCGGCGAAGCACAAAGGGCCCGACGCTGCCGGACTCGAGAAAAGAAAAAACCCCGCACCCTTCACGGGGAGCGGGGTCCAGAACCAAAATCTGACCGGGCGGGAAAACGCCCTCGTCGCGAAAGCAAAACCAGCTTCGGGGCGCACCCGTCCTCGCAGCCGGTGCGGTTCAGGCGGCGGCGTCGAAGGAGGGTCGCTTCGGTATCGCCAGCGTCAGGATGCCATCCGCGAGCGTGGCGTCCAAGCCGGCGTAATCGAAGTCGCGCCCCAGACGTAACCGCAGCTCGTAATCGAGCTGGGCGGATTCGAGGTGGGCCGCGGCGAAGTTGACTCTTACGACGTGGTGCTTGCGCCCGATGACGATCAGGTCCGGACCGCGGACAATGATCTCAATGCCGGAAGCTTCCACACCGGGCAGAAACACACTCATCACGAGTGTTTCGCCCTGCTGTTGGCAGTCGTAGTGGGGCTTGCGAGTCGCCCCGATGGGGCGGGACTCGACGGAGGCCAGACGACGTTTGCCAAGGAGCTGAGGCGGTAGGATCGTGTTCATGATGTGTGGGAGGAAATTCTGAGAGGGAAAATGGATGTGAAGTGACAATAGGGACCGGTGTCGGGGGCGGGTGGCCTCCGGGTGGTGAAGAATCTGGCTTTTTTAAAGCGGGACCGTGCTTGGCGCGGCCTTCAGATTCGTCGGCCCGGGGCGGGCTGGCGTTTAGACCATGATTGTTGACAGCCTTGAAAACCCGCCGCGTGCAACCCGGTCTTCGAGATCGAAGCACCGGAGTGGAGGGAAGCGCGGGAGTAATGGGAAGCGGTCATGGTGACTATGCCTACACCTTACAATATGCAGGGCCTGTGCCAAGTCTGTTCACCGATTCAGAAGTTAAGATCAGGTGTCGGATACGACAGGGCGGAGAGGAGCTTGGAGCGGAGTCGGCCCGTGCCCACGAATGCTTCCACGATGGACAAGCGCGACCGGGTGGCTCTGTTTGACCCCACTATGGCTGAATCCACTCCAGTGAACCCCGCGGAGCCCGGGCTCAACGTGCTGACCCACTTCGTGCGTGCGCGCAACGTGCTCGTGGCCCGCGCCAACCTGTCCGAGCTCTATGTGGATTACTACCTCCACCTTGGCGCGAACAAGGTGCGTCCCTCCGAGGCGCACGACGCCATGTTCAAACGCGCTCTCGCCGGTTTCGTTCTCCACTGCGCCTCGCGCCCGCGCAACGAGATGACGGCTTGGACGATCAATTTCCAGGAACCGCGCGTGAACTTGTTTCTGACCGGCGACAACGAGCTCGGCACCGTAACCGGCCGGATTTTCGACGAGAACGTGCGCGAGCTGCCGGAGAATGTTTTCTACGCCGACGTGGTCCGCCGCCGCGAGCCCTCGCGCCGCAGCGCCGTAAACTTCGTCGGGGCCGACCCACTGGTGGCGGTGGAGAAATTCTACTCGCAAAGCGAGCAGCGGCCGGGGCGGTTTTTCCAGCTTGGCGAAGAGGAGTTCGCGCTGGTCTGCGAACACCCCGACTGCGATGCCGCGTGGTTCGCTGCGCTCGACGTCGAGCAAGTGCGCACGATGGAGAAAAACGAGACACTCAGCCTGCTGGAGACCCGCGTGTGCCGCTGGCACTGCGGTTGCAACCAGGCACGCATGCTGGAAGTGCTCGCGCCGGTGATGCGAACCGACCCCGAGGGACTGTTCGCCGGCGATCCGGTGGTCACCATTCAATGCCCCCGCTGCGCGGCCCGCCATGCGGTGACGCGCGAGGCGCTGGAGGCGTTCGTCGCGGGGCAGAAGTAAGACGCGCTTGAATACGGTTCTGCAAAACATCTGGAACGGGCTCACCACGGCCCAGCCACTAGACCAAGTGAACCTGGTGCTCGGCATCACCGGCGTGGCGCTGATGGTGCGGCGCAGCCTGTGGGCTTTCCCCGTGGGGCTCGTCGCCGTGGCGGTGCAGGCGAAGCTTTTTTGGGACGCGACCTTTTACGCGGATGCGAAGTTGCAGGGCTTTTTCTTCGTGTCGCTGGCCTACGGTTGGTGGCACTGGGTGCGGCACAAAGGCGCGGCGCCGGAGCTTCCGGTCACGAAACTCGGCTGGCCGGCCAGACTCGGCACCCTCGCGGCAGCCTCGGCGCTGACGGTGGCGTGGGGGGCCTGGCAGCAGGCGAACAACAACGCGGTGATGCCGTATCGGGATGCGTTCATCGCCTCGTTCAGCATGGCGGCGCAGATTCTCCAGGTGCGCAAAAACGTCGAAAACTGGCCGGTCTGGGTGGCGGTCAACGCGGTGGCGATCGCCGCCTATTGGTCGGCGGATCTCGCCTACACGGCGTTTCTCTACGCGATCTACCTGGTGCTGGCCTTCGCCGGTTGGCGGGAGTGGGCGCGGACCTTGCGCGCCGAGAAGAAAGGGGCGACCGCGTGAGCGCTCCCCTGCGCATCGTGCTCTTCGGGCCGGAGTCCACCGGCAAGTCCACGCTGGCGGAGCGGCTGGCGGAGCGGTTCTCCGCGCCGTGGTCGCCGGAATACGTGCGCGAATTTTGGGACACCCACGGCGGCATCATCACGGCGGCGGACCTCGACGCCATCGCGCGCGGCCAGATGGCGGGCGAGGAGGGGGCCGTGCGCCTTGCGAACGCGAGCGGGGCGCGGGTGGTTTTTCACGACACCGACCTGCTCACCTGCACGGTGTGGGACGATTTGCTGTTCCCCGGCGCCTGCCCGGAGTGGGTGCGGACAGAAGCGGTGCGCCGCGCCCGCGCGTGCGATCTTTTTCTTTTTTGCGACACCGACATGCCATGGACGCCGGACCCGCAGCGCTGCTTTCCGGACGAAGAAGGAAGGGCGATGTGCCGGCGGGTGTTTCTTGAAACACTGGAACGCACCGGCGCCCGCTGGGCGCGGGTCTATGGCGCGGACGCCGAACGCGAGGCGGGGGCTGTGGCGCAGATCGAATTGCTTTTAAATCTATGCACAAGGCGATGAACACCGATTACGAGGCACGTTTCGGCGGGTTGGGGCGGGTGTTGGGGCGGCCGGTGCTGGCACGTCTGCACGCGGCGCATGTCTGCGTGGTCGGCATAGGCGGCGTGGGCTCGTGGACGGTCGAGGGGCTGGCCCGCAGCGGGATCGGGGCGATCACGCTCATAGACCTCGACGAGGTGTGCGTGAGCAACGTCAACCGCCAGCTCCCGGCGATGGACGGGCATATCGGCCGCGCCAAGGTGGATGTCATGGCCGAACGGATACGGGCGATCAATCCCGAGTGCCGCGTCGAGGCGGTGCAGGAGTTTTACATGGCTTCGAACGCGGAGCGGTTGCTCGCGCCGGAGTTTTCGGTGGTGGTGGACGCAATTGACTCGGTGGACCACAAGGCGCGGCTGATCGCAGACTGCGTCGCGCGCGGGCGGGCCTGCGTCACGCTCGGCGGCGCCGGCGGCAAACGCGACGGCACGCGCCTGCGCACCGGCGATCTCGGCGAGTCGGGTGGTGATGATCTGCTGAGGCAGGTGCGCAAAACCCTGCGCAAGGAGCACGGCTTCGCCGGCGGCGAGGGCGTGCGCTACGGCGTGCGGGCAGTGTGGAGCACGGAGGCACCGGTTTTCCCCTGGGCCGACGGCACCTGCGCGGCGGAGAAAGAGCCGGGCAGTAGCACGCGGCTGGATTGCGCGAGCGGCTTTGGCTCGGCGGTGTGGGTGACGGCGACCTTCGGCCTCGCGGCGGTGCAGGTCGCGGTGGAGTTGATCGCTAACGGGGCGGACCGAAAAAGCGGGTGAAGTTGTCCGCAATTTGCGCGGTGAGCGCGGCGACGTCGGTGCCGCGCAGGGCGGCGAGGCCGGTGTAGGCGGCCTCGATGTTGCCGGGGTGGTTGACGGGCGCACCGTCGGCGGCGGGCGGGAGTTTGTGGGTGCGCCAGGTTTGCGGCGGTATCATCGCCGGGGCGTCGGTCTCGCAAAGCAGACGTCCGGCGGGGATGGCGCGGAAGGCGTCGTGTTGACGGGTTTTGCGCGGGTCGAGGAAGGCGGGGTTGAATGAAAACCACGCACCAAGCGCGACGAGTTCGGGCACGAGTTCGGCAGGGCCGCCGTAGGCGTGGAGCAGGAAACCGCGCGGCGGACGAGGATGGGCGCGGAGAAGCGGGAGGAGTTCGCCGAAGGCTTGCAGGCAATGAATCGTCACCGGCACATCGCGCGCGGCGGCGAGGGCGAGCTGGGGCAGGAAGGCGGCGATTTGCTCCTCCATCGGCGCGCGGCGGACGCCGGCGAGGCGGGGATCGTCGGGACGGGCGGAGTCGAGGATCCAGCGGTCGAGGCCGATTTCGCCGACGGCGGCGCGAGGATCGGCGGTGAGGTGGGCGCGGAGGGTGTCGAGCCA
>JAIYBI010000345.1 GCA_027488595.1 Opitutaceae bacterium
ATATCCGCGACGACAACGCTGCCGGTGACTTCCGGGTAGTTGTAGCGAAAACAACGCGCCACGGCTACACTGGAAGGCGAAACGCTCACCACACCCAAGCCGTTTTTTGAAAGTGCATCGCACGCGCCCTGCACCACGTCCTGCTTAACGGCGGCGATCATTAGCTCCAAGTCGAGTCCGGGCTCGGCAACCAACTCGTAATCCCAAACTACTTCATTCAGCGGATAGGGGATGTTTTGCTGAGCCTCGAACTGCACAATCTTCGCCCGCTTGGATTCCTCGATCGCAGGGATTTTGATGAACTTGCCAAGGATGTGATGACCCGGAAGGCCCAGGATGCCTACTCCGTTCAGTTTCTGCACACGAGACCCCTCGGCGAGCGAATTGGCCACCATCGCAAGCCATTCACCTTCCGAGGCCGGATCAGGATTGATCACGTCGCAAACCAGTCTTTCGAGGGAAAGGTTTCCAGATTTGTCACTGGTGAGGAGACCGCAGGTTATGTGACCAGCGCCGCAATCAACGGCAAAAACTCGGGGTAAGGCCATAAAAGATAAAAGGGATTTTCAGATGAGCTAGTGAGCGGCAAGCAGAATCTTAGCTAACTGCTCAGCGCAGTGCTTCTTTGCGTGCGAAGGTAGGCGCGCGCCGCTGGGTGTCAGCCGCAAAGGGAGTAAGAAACTGCGGGATGAGCAACCCATCGTTGGCAACCGATTCAGCGGCGGCTTTGGAAATGAAGTTCTGCAACGATGCGGCGCTGGTGATTGCGTTGGAAAAGCTCGTCTTGGCAGGCTCCTGAGCTTTACCGGCAACCTCCACTTCTGCGGCATAATACGTGACCGGCGTGCGTAGTTTATCACGTTTTACAATCTCGGGCGGGAAGTAAAAACGGAAGTTCGACTTGCCGCCTTCAAGGGTGAGCGCCTCGGCGGTGGCACGGTAAAAATTGATCGTCTTGGCTCCCTTTTCATCTGTGCCCTCCATTCCGACGCTCAGCGTTACCCGCACCCGGTTAACGAACTGCCCCGCCACTAATTTTCCACCCGGCTTGGCCTCGACTTCCACATCGGCCTCAAACCAGGCATCGGACCCGAAACGCGCCGCAGAAAACTTCACCGCGCTTACCTCGGCCTCGACCACTGCGACAGACGCGCCCTGAGCGGCCGATCGTAATTGAAAAATGAATACTGCAAGGAGGACTGCTGCAAGACGGGGAAGCAGGGAAAATTTCATGGGTAGGGAGAAGACATCTTGTGCAGACGGACCAAGGCGTCACGCTCAAACATAGCCCATATTCTACTGTCTGCCTATCCAGTCGTTTCTATGAAAGCTATCGCCAAACCTACCCACGAAAACCAAGCGCATGGTCCAGCGTTGACGTATAAAATCGCCGTGCTGGTGTTCGTCCAAAACTCGCGCGGCGAACACTTGCTCCTGCTTCGCGCCAAGGCCCCGAATCTCGGCACCTGGTCCCCGATCGGAGGAAAGCTCGAGACCGGCATCGGAGAGTCGCCCTTCGAGTGCGCCGTCCGCGAAACTCATGAGGAGGCCGGCCACTCGATCACCACCACCGATCTCCACCTATTCGCGATGATCGCAGAAAAGGCCTACGAGGGCGCCTCCCACTGGCTGCTGTTTCTTTTTCACTGCACCCGACCGCTCGACGTGCTGCCCGACGAAATGGATGAGGGTAGATTTGGATTTTTTTCCCGCGATGAAATCGAGGGCCTGAAACTCCCTGAGACGGATCGCACCGCGCTCTGGGCGATCTACGACCGATACCACAAGCACTTCGTCGCTCTTCGCGCCGACTGCGCTCCGAGCCATCCGCTGCGCATCGTGATAGAGCAAGTCACGCCGCCATTGGCCTGACTTCGCCACTGGACACTTTTGCCCTGAACCCATCATCGCGCGATGAAGAAGCAAACGCACTTGATTTCTTCCCCTCGCGCTAAACAGTAACCGTTTGCGTCCTCTAATCCTAAGTTTTCCCTCGTGAGCAAGAAGTCCACCGAACCCACCGGCGCAGCCGCCGTATCACAATCGCCCGCCGCCAGCGTCCATGCGAATGCACCGGCCAACGCGAAACTCTCCGCCGAACAGCGCATCGAACTCTATCGCAAGATGGTTCGTATCCGCCGCTTCGAGGAGCGCTGCCTGCCGGTTTACAACTCCGGCAAGATCGGCGGCTTTCTCCATCTTTACATCGGCCAAGAGGCCGTCGCCGTCGGCGCGTGCTCGCTCATGGGCAAAGACGATCACGTCATCACCGCTTATCGAGACCACGGCCACGCCATCGCTGTCGGCATGGACACCAAGCCGCTCATGGCCGAGCTCTACGGCAAGATCACCGGTTGCTCCAAGGGCAAGGGCGGCTCCATGCACTACTTCGCGCCCGACCTCAATTACTGGGGCGGCCACGGCATCGTCGGCGGCCAAATCCCCCTCGGCACCGGCCTCGCCTACGCCGTTAAACACCAAGGCAAAAAAGGCGCCGCCATGGCGTTCATGGGCGACGGCGCCGTCAATCAGGGTGCCGTGCACGAGGCCTACAATCTCGCCGCACTTTGGGATCTTCCCGTGCTTTTCGTCATCGAAAACAACGGTTACTCCATGGGCACTTCGCAGGAGCGCTCCTCCGCAGGCGAGCTCGGCAAACGCGCCGAGGCCTACGACATGAAGTTCTACATCTGCGGCGGCCACGACATCTACGAGGTCCGCGCCACGCTCGACGCCGCCCTCACCCGCGCCCGCGAAGAATCCAAGCCCGCCGTCGTCGAGATAGACACCTACCGCTATCGCGGCCACTCCGTAGCCGACCCTGACAAAACTTACCGCGATCGCGCCGAGATCGAGGACTACCGCAAGACCAAGGACCCGATTCAGGTTTTCCAAAACCAACTCGTTCTGGAGAAAGTCCTCACCCCCGCACTTATCGAGGAGATTGATGCCGCCGCCCGCGCCGAGTCGGAACGCGCCGTGGAATTCGCCGAGGCCTCGCCCTTCCCCACCGTCGACGACATCCAGAAGGACGTTTACTGGGAGACCGATCAGCCCAAGCGCACCAGCGAAGGTCGTATCTTCTTCAACCAGCCCTGAGCCCGAACTCGCCACGGAATCACGCACTCCATCTTCACACTTAAGCCCTCATCCTTTTCCCAGATGCCCGTCCTCACTTACCGCGAAGCCATCCGCGCCGCCCTCTCCGAAGAAATCGAACGCGATCCTAACGTCGTCATCATGGGCGAGGAAGTCGCTCAGTTCAGCGGCGCCTCCCAAGTCACCGCGGGCATGCTCGATAAATATGGCCCTAAGCTCATTGTTGACACGCCCATCTCCGAGGCCGGCTTCATCGGCATGGGTATCGGCGCCTCGATGCTCGGCATCCGCCCCGTCATGGAGCTGATGTTCTGGTCCTTCTACTCCGTCGCCTTCGACCAGATCGTGAACAACGCCGCCAACGTCCGCTACATGTCCGGCGGACAGATCGCCTGCCCCATCGTCATCCGGGGCCCCGCCAACGGCGGCACCAATGTCGGCGCCACCCACTCCCACACCGTCGAAAACATCCTCGCCCACCACCCGGGCCTGAAGGTTGTCGTCCCGTCCAACGCCGCCGACGCCAAGGCGCTCATGAAGACCGCCATTCGCGACAACGACCCGGTCATGTTTTTGGAAAACACCATTCTCTACGGCGAGAAAGGGGAGGTTCCCGAGGGCGACATCACTCTCCCCTTCGGCCGCGCCGCCATCGCCCGCGCCGGCAAGGATCTCACCATCGTCACCTACGGCCGTTGCGTCCTCCACAGCCTCGCCGCCGCCGAGACGCTCCGCGCCTCCAAGGGTTTCGATATCGAGATCATCGACCTGCGCACCATCCGTCCGCTCGACGTGGACACCATCCTGCGCTCCGTCGCCAAGACCCACCGCCTGCTCATCGTCGAGGAACAGCGCCCCTACTGCTCCATCGGCAGTCACATCGCCGCCATCGTTCAGGAAGAGGCCTTCGACGAGCTCGACGCCCCCATCCTCCGCGTCGGCACCATCGACGCCCCTTCCATCTACTCGCCGCCGGTCGAAAAGCAGCAAATCCCCAACGTGGACCGCGTCATCGCCGGTATCCTCCGCCTCCTCTAAACCGCATCGGCGGCCTCGTCTTAATCTCAATCTTCCAGCTTAAACTTTTATCCCATGGCTCAAGTCATCACCATGCCGAAACTCAGCGACACCATGACGGTGGGCACGCTGGTCAAATGGCTCAAAAAAGAAGGCGATACCGTCAAATTCGGCGACCTCCTCGCAGAGATTGAGACCGACAAAGCCACGATGGAGTTCGAGTCCTTCGGCGACGGCGTGATCCTCAAGATCTACGCCCCCGCCGGCTCCCAGATCGCCATCGGCGCCCCCCTGCTCGCCGTCGGTGCCGCAGGCGAAGCCGCTCCCGAGACTGCCGCGCCTGCTGCGCCCGCCGCCCCCAAGGTGGAACCGACCCCAACAGCGCCCCCTCCATCCACCACCGCCGTCCCCGCCGTCGTCGCGCCCGCCCCGGCTCCCGTCGCTGTAGCCGCTGCCGTCGCTCTTGCGACGGCACCCTCCATAGCCTTGGCGAAGGAAGGCCGAATCAAAATCTCCCCGCTGGCGAAAAAACTCGCCGCCGAAAAATCCCTCGACCCCGCCCTCATCAAGGGCTCCGGTCCCGGTGGCCGCATCGTTCGCGTGGATGTTATCGCCGCAGACGCCGCCGGCACTGCCAAAATCGGTTCCGCCAAACCGGCCTCCACTTCCGCGTCCGGTGGTCGCGCTGCCTCTTTCTTCTCCGGCCCGATCCAGGAAGAGCGCACCGTCCCCGTCTCCAACATGCGCGGCGTCATCGCCAAGCGCCTCATCGAGTCCAAGACCACCGCCCCCCACTTCTACCTCGAGATCGAGATCGACGCCGAGCCCCTCGCCACACTCCGCGCCCAGCTCAACGCCGGTCTCGAAAAGTCCGGCGTCAAACTCTCGGTCAACGACCTCATCCTCAAGGCTAGCGCCGAGGCCCTTCGCAAAGTCCCAGAGGTCAACGCCGCGTGGGAAGGCACGCAGATCCGCTACTTTGGAGCCGCCCACGTCTCCTTCGCCGTGGCCCTGCCCGACGGTCTTATCACCCCCGTGATCCGCGACTCCCACGAGAAGTCCGTCTTCCAGATCAGCACCGAGGCCAAGGCCCTCGGCAAGCTCGCCAAGGACAAGAAACTGAAGCCCGACCAATACACCGGCGGCACTTTCTGCGTCTCCAACCTTGGCATGATGGGCATCCCGAAGTTCTACCCGATCATCAACACCCCCAACGCCGCCATCCTCGGCGTCGGCACTTCCGTGACGAAACCGGTCGTGAAAAACGGCCAGATCGTCGTCGGCAGCACCATGACCCTCACCTTGAGCTGCGATCACCGCGTAGTGGACGGCGCCGTCGGCGCCCAGTTCCTCAACGCCCTCAAGCAGCTCCTCGAGTCCCCCGCCCTGCTCTTGGTTTAAAACTTACCGGCAGCCAAAGCCCTCATCAACCCCGCGCGCCATTCCGGCTCGCGGGGTTTTCTTTTTGCGCCTTCTGCGCCTTATTGCGCCCATCTCCCGCTTCAGTGGCTTCCTCCCTCGTCCTTCCTGCCCGCACTAAACACACCGGCGTCTGCCCGCCGGCGCGTGGAGCCGTGCTCGCCGAACTCCTTCGCCGCCACCCCGCCCCCGTCTGGCTCGTCGTCGCCGACACCCTAAAGTCCGCCGAACAACTCGCCGAGGACACCGCCCTCTTCCACGCCGCCGCCACCGCGCCCAAGGAAAAAACGCCCCCGCTCGAAACCCTCGTCCTGCCCGAGGCCCTCACCGACTCCCGCGAGATGGCCGAAGCCTTCGCCGCGTCCGCCGACCGCCAGGCCGTGCTCTCCCGCCTGCGCGCCACCCGCACCTTCACCAGCGCCCTCACCACCGCGCCGACGCTGGTCGTTTTTACCACGCCATCCGCGCTCCTCCAACGCGTGCCCGCCCTCGAGGACTACGCCGCCAACGAGCTCACCCTCGACAAGGGCAAGACCTACCCCTTCCAGGCCCTCCTCGAAAAACTCCGCTCCCTCGACTACGATTCCGAAGCCGTCTGCGAAGCCCCCGGCACCTACGCGGTGCGCGGCGGCATCATCGACCTCTACCCGATCAACTCCTCGCAACCCTACCGCCTCGATTTCTTCGGCGACGAACTCGAGGACATCCGCGAGCTCGATCCCGTCACCCAACGCTCCGGCGAGCCCGTTGAAAAAATCACCCTCGCCGCCTCCCCTCGCCTCGCCCTCGCGCCCTCGCTCACCGGCATCGCCCCCTACCTTAGCACCGCCACCCGCCTCGTCCTCATCGAGCCCGCCACCCTCGACGAATCGTTCAGCCTGCTCGCCCGGGAAAACCCCTCTGCCGTCGCCCTCGCGCCCATCCTCGCCCGCGTCGCCGCCCTCGACGCCCTCGCCGATCTCGACGAAGCCGCCGCACTCTTCGACTCCTCCTCCGACACCGCCCCCGTCACCGAACACACCTGGGACACCGAGAGCCTTGCCCACCACCGCCGCTACCCCGCCGACGATCTCATCGCCCAGGAGCGCCTCGCCGCCGAAGAGCAGTCCCGCCACGAATTCATCTCCGTCGTCGCCCGCTGGCAATCCGAGGGTGCCGCTCTCGCCATCGTCACGCCCAAGGAGTCCGAGGAAAAACGCATCCAGGAAATCCTCGCCGCCCACCCCGCCGCCAAAAAACTCCGCCCCCGCTACCTCCGCGGCCAGCTCAACGAGGGCTTCCGCCTGACTCCACGCCCAGAAGCGTCGTTCACCCTTTCCACCGAACCCACCAAATCCAAACGCGCCGCCGCGTCAGCGGCGCCCTCCGTAGCCTTGGCGAAGGAGGGCCCCCTCGTCGTCCTCACCGAGACCGAGCTCTTCGGCCGCCAGCGCTCCCGCCGCGCCCCGTCCAACCGCCGCGCCACCGTCCACCGCGCGCAGGTGGATCAACTTCTCGACTTCGCCGATCTCGTCGAGGGCGACTTCGTCGTCCACCTCCAGCACGGCATCGCCCACTTCCGCGGTATCACCCAACTGGATACACGCGACGGCCTGCGCGATGTCATCTCCCTTGAGTTCGACGATGGCGTCACCCTTCACGTCCCTCTCCCCGAGGCCCACCTCATCAGCCGCTACGTCGGCCTTTCCAAGGTCCGCCCCCAGCTCGGCCGCATCGG
>JAIYBI010000467.1 GCA_027488595.1 Opitutaceae bacterium
CACCGGTGGAAACGGTGGCTTTGAGGCGCGGGTCGAAGGGGGCGCGGGCGATCTCCTCGGAGTCGGTGCTGGTGGCGGTGGTGAGGCGCTGGAGGCGGACGTCGAAGTTGGCGGCGAGGGCCTGGGCGACGGCGGAGTCGAGGGTGAGGGCGGGGCCCTCCTTCGCCGAGGCTTCGGAGGGTGCCGCGCTTGGCGCGGCAGCGGAGGGGTCGGCCGCGTGGAGGGCCGGCGCGCACAAGGCGAGGGAGGCGAGGAGGGCGCGGACGAGGGAGGGCGGAGTGCGGGCGATCATTGGCGTTCGAATTCGCCGCCGGAGGTGCGTTTAAAGACTTTGAATCCGGCGGTCTTGGCGTCTGAGACGGAAAGCGGTTTTAAAAGTTTCGGCGTGTAGGTGGATTGAAAGGGGGCGCGGGCGACGGGCTGGCCGCAGGTGGGGCAGGCGGTGAGGGCGGGGGCGTCGGCGGCTTGTTGGTGGTCGAAGCCGTCGCCGCAGAGTTTACACGGGGTGGTTTGCGGCGTGTAGCGGTGGAGCGGCATGGGGACGGAGCGGGAAACCTGAGGACTGAGACCTGAAACCTGAGAGCAGAGAGCTGAGACTTTAGGTCTGAACAGTGATACGGGTGGACGAATGGATATTGGGAAAGCGTTGAGGGAAAGAGGTGAATGCTCAACGCGGATTCGGAGATTGTGCGGCAAAGGCCAAAAAAAGCCCCGGCGGGTGAGGCCGGGGCGAAGAAGTTTAGTGCATTCGCGCAGAGGTCTCTCTTCAGGGTGCTACGGGAGCGGACTTGGCCAGCTCGGCGGCGGCGGCTGACTCGAGAAGCGACGCGGCCGCACGGCTGGAGAGGAATTCACCAAGACGGGTGCGGAGATCGGTGTAGGCGGGGGATGTGGGATCGGCCGGCGGGGTGGTTTTCTCGACGGCGTGGACGAGGATGCCATTGGCGCCGCGGGTGGTGATGAATTCGCTGACGCCGCCTTGGGAGAGTTTTTCGAGGGTGCCAAAAATCGCGTAGTCGAGATCCTTGGGCGGGGAGGCGAGAGTAAAGGGCGCGATGGTCTTGACCTCGGCCTTCAGGCTGGCGGCGGTGGCGGCGGCTGCGACGGCATCGGAGAAAGATTTGCCGCTGGCGAGGCCGGCCTGGACGGCGGTGCGGAATTGGCGGCCGGCGGCGCTGAAGAGGCGGCGTTGCTCGGCCTCGCGGTAGCCGACGATGGCGAGGGTGCGAACCTCTTCGAGAGCGGGCGAGTGGGCGGCGACAGTGTTGCGCCAGACCAGGAGGGCTGCGCCGGCAGGGGTGGAAACGGGGTCGGAGTAGGGGGCGTCGGCGCTCAGGCGCTGGGTGACGGGCGCGAGCTTGGCGGCGGCGGCGGTGCCGCCGAGGGAAGCAGGGGCGATATCGCGGCCGACGAGGCCGGCCTCGGTGAGGGTGAGGTTGTATTTGGCCAGGAAGGCGGGCAGGTCGGCGAGCTTGACGTTCTGCTCTATGAGTTTGACGGCGAGATCGCTGGCGGCGGCCAGGGCGGCGCGGGCGGAACGCTCGGCGCGGAGGGTGGTCTCTACTTTCGCGCGAACGGCGGCGAAGAGGGCATCCGGGGCGGTGATCGTTTTGTCGTCGGCGGGGAAACGGGCGGGGTTGGCATCGTAGGCGGCGCGGAGGTCGGCGTCGGTGAAAGTAATGCCGGCGGCGAACTGGGAAGAGAGAAACTCGACCGAGGCGACGGACACGCGGGCGGGAATCTCGAAGCGGCGGGCGTTGGCCTGGAACCAAGGAGTAAGGGTGGTATCCGAAATCTCAATACTGGGGGCGAAGGCCGCGGCGTCAACGGTGGCGAGGGCGAGGCTCCAGCGGGTGCTGCTGCGGGAGAGTTCCTCGACGATATCCGCCGGCATGACGTAGCCCGGGCCGGCGAGGAGTTTGCGGTAAGTGGCGAAGCGCAGATCGCCGAGCATGACGCGGGCGACGTCGCTCTCGGTCATGCGGGGGTCGGTTTTGAGGCGGTCGCGGAAATCGGCGTAGCGTTTGGCGTCGAACTGGCCATCGCTGCCTTGGAAGGCGCCGAGGCTGCGGACGTGGGCGGTGATTTCGTCCTGGGTGGGATTGGGCAGGCCGAGTTTCTCGGCGAGGTGGAGGGCGGCGTAGCGCTGTTTGGCGTATTCCTCGATTTGCTCGGGGCTGATGCCCTCGACGGAACCGCGCTGGAGAATGATGCTGAGCTGGGTGTCGCCCATGAGCCGCTGCTGGTCGGCGGTGGAGGAGAGATTCAGGTCGAAGAACGGGCGGTCGGGGATCTTCGGCGCGGCTTGGTGCAGGCCGCCGGACGTGTTGGTGATAAACACGAAGGACACGATGACGGTGCCGAGGAGGATAAGAAACAGCCACTTGAAGTGCTGCTGGAAGGTGCGTTGAATCCAAGAAATCATGGGGGAAAAGGGAAGACCTTTGCGGGTCTGGAGGCGGGGGGCAAGGCGCTTTGCACGCAGTTAAGCGGCGGATGAAAGGGAGAGAATGAGAACTGTTTCGGGAGAGGTTTCCCGCAGCCGGGCGATCAGGACGCTGCCTTCTTCAACGAGGGCATAGGGTAGGCGGTGATGAGGTCGTCGAGGTTCTTTTGGAAGAAGGGGCTGTCTTGGACGCGGTTGATCTCGTCGTCGTAGGCGAGGACGATGGGGTCAATATCGGTGAGGGTGGGGCCGGTGGGGTCGCCGCCGTGGTCGTCGTCGAGGCGTTTGAAGTCGGCGAGGCTGGTGTGGTTGAGGGGTCGGGCGGGCTGGAAGCGGAAGTCGTTGGCGGTCTCGTGGGCGCCAGGTGGCACCGGGGAGAGGAGGCGCATGGTCACGAGGCGATTGAGACACTCGTTCAGGATCTGGGTGGGGACGCCGAGCTCGGCGCCGAGCTCGCTGGCGGTGCAGGGCGGCTGGCAGTCGCGGAAGCGGCGGCCGATACGGAGCAGCACGGTGAGGGAAAGGCGCTCGCGCATGGATTCGGCGAGAGTGTTCCAGGCGGCCTGACTGTTGCGAAAGTGGACGTTTTGGATGGCGTAGCTGACCTGGCCGCCGACGAGCAGGAAGAACCAGAAGATGTAGAGGCCGAACATCAGGATGGGCAGGATGCCGAGGGAGCCGAAGAGGCTGCGCTGCTGCACGACCTTGGAAAGGTAAAGGAAGGCGAGGTAGTTGTTGGCCACTACAAGAAGGCCGACGAGCACGGCGCCGGCGGCGGCGCTGCGCCAGAGCACGCGGGTGTTGGGGATGAACTTGTAGAAGAGCGCGAGCACCGCCATGAGGAGCAGGGCGGAGAGGGAGGGAAGCATCCAGCGAAGGAAATCAACGAGGGTGGCGCCCAAGCCGAAGGGCAGATGCTCTCGCACGAAGTTGAGGTAGGCACCGGCGGAGAGACTGGTGACGAGCGCGAAGAACAGGACCGCACCGAGGGTGAGAACGGTCCAGTAAAAGACGATGCGCATGACCCAGGTGCGGCCCTGGCGGACGCCCCAGATCTCGTTAAATGCGTTCTCCACCGAGGTGAAGAGCTGGAGGACGATGACGATGAGGGTTATGACGCCAACGATGCCGGCGGTGGATGATTTGGAGCCGGCGATGAAGCCATCAATGAGCTCGACCAGCTCGGGGTTGACGGGCGGCGGGGCAGTCGCGGGGTTGGCGGACGGAGGGGTGGTTTGGGCTGCCGGGGCGTTGTCAATCATTGATTGACTAGTGCCTTGGGGGGAGGAGGCGGGCGGAGCGGGTGTGGGGCCCTCCTTCGCCGGGGCTTCGGAGGGTGCCGCGCTTCGCGCGGCAGCGGGGAGGTTGAGTTTGGCGGCGGTGACGATGTCGGTGCGGGGGGCGGCGGGCTGGCCGGCGGCGGCTTTTTTGTTTTCGAGCTGTTCGTATTGAGTGACCTGGGGGGCGACGAACTTGATGAGGCGGTTGAGGGTGTTGACCGCGAGGTTGGGATCCTGGCGGTCGAGCACGAAGCCGGCGACGAGGACGGCTATCGCCATGAGCGGGCCAAGGCCCAGCAAGGTGGAAAAGCTGAGGGAGGCGGCGCGGCTGGCGGACTTGGTCTCGTTAATGCCGGTGATGGTGATCGAGACGATGCGGAGCAATGCGTAGCCGCGACCGCGCAAGGAGCGGTCATCGAGGTATTGGTTCCGCCAGATATCGCGGGTGTAGAGCTTTTGCGCGCGCTGCCAGAGGGAGGAGCAGGGTGCGGATGCTGGCATGGGCGAAGGCGTCCGAGGAGGGACGCTCAGGCGTTGAAGAAGTAGAAGGCGAGACCGAAGCTGCCGAGCACGCTGAGGACGCCGGCGGTCATGGCGCCGGGGATGTTGATCAGGATTGTGGAGAGATAAAGGCCGACGGAGGCGGCGGCGGCGGACACGATTGGGAGATACTGGCCGTCGAAGTAGAGAACGGTGCCGACAAAACCAAATCCGAGCATGGCGGCGAAACGCACGAAGGGGTAGGCCTCGGTGGCACCGAGGGCGAGGATGATGCCGAGAACCAGATTAAAGATGCCCAGGAAAATGAGCGGTGCGCCGAGCATGGCCAGCGGGTCCATGCTGAGGGCGACATCAATGTGGGGCATGATGAACGCGGCGGCGCAGATGATGGTGGAGATGAGGGCCGAGTAGAGGCCGATGTTGGCTGCGCGGGCCTGGGCGATCGCTGGGTCGGCGTAGTCCTTGGTGTCCTCGGTGCGTCCGTCGGCGGCGGCAAGCATGTCGCCGACCGTGATGGGGCGGTCGTCCACGCTCTCGGTGTTGAGGGTGTGGACGATGGCCTTGGATTTGACGCGGAGGCTTTTCTTGGCGGGGAAGAGGAGATCGTGGAGTTCCTTGTCGTTGCCGATGAGATTCCAAGTCTCGTTGGCGGCATCGTAGTAAAGCGTGGCGTCGTCCACCTGGCCGTTTTCGGCGAGGGAGGTGAGTTGCTCCATGCTGAACGGGCCGCGGGCTTCGGTTTCTTCGGGTTTGCGAATGTAGTATTCCAAGGTGGGCATGCGGCGGAGTGATTTTTTAAAAAGTGCGGAAGGCGGCGGAGACGGGCAAGGGTGAATCTGCGCGGCGCGGGCGGCCGAATGGAAACCAGACTACATGCGGGCGAGGGTGCGGAGGCCGAGAAGGTGGAGGCCGGTTTCCAGAACGAGGAGGGTGCGGGCGCAAAGGCGCAGGCGGCGGGCGCGGATGGCGGGGTCCTCGACCGCGACTTTGTCGGCGGTGTAGAAGGCGCTGAAAGTGCCGGCGAGTTCGTAGAGGTAGAGGCAGAGGAAGTGGGGGCGCAGGGTGGCGATGGTCTGCTGCTGAGCGTCGGCGAACTGGACGAGTTTGCGGGCGAGGGCGAGTTCGGCGGCGGTCTCGAGCGGGGAGGCGGCGGACTCGACGGCGGGGTCGCCGGGGCGGGCGTCGAGCTTGCGGAAAAGCGAGTGGAGGCGCGCTACGGCGTAGAGCAGGTAGGCGGCGGTGTTGCCCTCGAGGGAGATCATTTTTTCCCACGCGAAGGTGTAGTCGCTGGAGCGATTTTGGGACAGGTCGGCGTATTGGACAGAACCGACGCCGACGATCTCGGCGATGGTGGCGCGCTCGGCCTCGGGGATGTCGGCGCTGCGCTCGTCCACGAGGCGGCGGGCGCGGTCGGTGGCCTCTTGGAGGAGATCCTTGAGCTTGATGTTTTCGCCGTTGCGGGTCTTGAGCGGGCGGCCGTCCTCGCCGAGCACGGTGCCGAAGCCGAGGTGTTCCAGGCGCGGGAGTTTGCGGCCGGTGGCGGCGAACCATTTTTGCGCGGTGAGGAAGAGCTGCTCGAAGTGGTCGCCCTGGCGTTTGTCCACCACGTAGAGGGCGGCGTCGGCGTTGAACTGGGTGTGGCGGTAGAGAATGGTGGCGAGGTCGGTGGAGGCGTAGTTGGCGGCACCGTCGGCCTTGCGGATGATGAAGGGATTGGGGCGCTCGGCGTGGCGCGAGTAGCGGGGGTTTTCGTCGTGGAAAACGACGAGGGCGCCCTGGCTCTCCTCGGCGACGCCGCTGGCGAGCATCTCGGTGTAAACGGCCGGAACCTTGTCGTTGTAAAAACTTTCGCCGAGAGTCTCGTCGAAACGAATTCCGAGAAGGTCGTAGATCTTTTGGAAGGCGGCGACCGAGACCTCGCCGATGTGGCGCCAGATGGCGATGTTCTCGGGGTCGCCGGACTGGAGTTTCACGAGCTCGGCGCGGGACGCTTCGAGCACGGCGGGGTCGGCGTCGGCGGTGGTGTTGCCGACCTTGTAGAGACGTTCGAATTCTTCGAGCGGGGTGCTGGCGAGGGCGGCTTCAAGGGCGGCACGGTCGGTGGCGAGGGCGTGTTTGTAGGCCCAGATGATTTTGCCGAACGACGTGCCCCAGTCGCCGATGTGGTTATCGCGCACGACGCGGGCGCCGGCGAAGGCGACGATGCGGGCGACGGCCTCGCCGATGACGGCGGAGCGCAGGTGGCCGACGTGCATTTGCTTGGCGGTGTTGGGGGAGCTGTAGTCCACGACCCAAGTCTGGCCGGCGAGGGTAGCGGAGGAGGCGGAGCGGAGGGCGGACTCGGTGGGGAAGGCGGCGAGCCAGGTTTCGAGGGCGGAGGGCAGGAGGGTGAAGTTAAGGAAACCGGGGCCTGCGATCTCGACCTTCGCGAGAGCGAGGGTTTCAGACGGCAGGGCGGCGACGAGGGCCTGGGCGGCGGCGCGGGGGTTTTGTTTGGCCTGCTTCGCGTAGGCGAGGCTGCCGTTGGCCTGAAAATCACCGTGCTGGGCGGCGGCGACGCGGACGTCGGGGTCGAAGAGCGCGAGGTCGAAACCGGCGGTGGTGGCGGCGGCTTTGAGACCCTGATCGAGGGCGGCGGCGAAGTGGAAACAGGCAGACATCCGCTGACTCAACGGCCCGGCGGGCGACGCTCGCAAGCGCGGATTTGTCGGGATTTGCCGTGGGGCTTTGGCGCAGGGTCTTTACCGCCAAGTGGTGAAATACCCAGTAATTGGCTCGACTTTTGCAGCGAAAATAGGCTTGCTAGACAGTTTCCGACCCGCTCACCGGGCCAGCACCTTATCACTCACATGTCTAAACGTAACATCCCGCAACGCCGATTCATCAAGCCCTCTTTCACTGCTCTGATCGAGAAAAAACGTGATGGTCAGGAGTTTACACAAGAGGAGATCCGCTACATCATTGACAGCACGCTGGACGGCGAGATGCCCCACCACCAGTTGTCGGCTCTGCTGATGGCGATCTACTTCCAGCAAATGTCGGCCCAAGAGACCGCCATTCTGACCGAGGAGATGATGCTTTCGGGTGAGGTGATTGATTTATCCCACATTGCGAAGCCGAAGATTGATAAATACTCGACCGGTGGAGTGGGTGACAAAACCTCGCTCGTGCTCGTGCCCCTCGCGATGGCCGCCGGGGTC
>JAIYBI010000556.1 GCA_027488595.1 Opitutaceae bacterium
ATGGTGGCGCTACGAAACACACGAATTCGGCGAAAACAAAACCAAAGCGCGGCTTCGACACGGCTCCGTCCTGCCTGCGTCCGACCGTGGGTTTTGATTCCGGCGAAGGCAGGGACGGCGGAAGGCACGTTTGCCTGCGCGCCGGGTTGATCGCCCGTTTCGAGGCAAACGAGGGCGGCAAGGCCGATGCCGGCGCAGAGGTCGAGACCGCCGCCAAGGCCAAAGCTCCCGCCGCGACTGCGACTCCGGTTTCAATTGAGAACCCCGCCGGCATAATGCGGCGGGTGTCCGGTCGATTCGGGCGTTTCATTGAAGTTACGTTTGCATTCCCAAGTCGTTTTTTGTTGGCCGCGCGCCGCCGCTCGGAAAACTGGGCCATTACGCTATGAAACTCTTGAAACTCTTGGCTTATCGTTTCGTCGCCAGCCTTTCGCTGTTCTCTGTCCTGGCCCTCGCACCCTCTGCGGAACTCGCGGCCGCCGAGGTTAAAATCGCCAGGCCCCGGATCGTCGTGCAGCCGGTGGCCAACGTGAACGCAGACTTCGGCACCGTGGTCACGCTCGTTGCCGTGGCAACGAGCGGCGAGACACCGACCTACGTCTGGACCAAAGACGGCGCGGTGGTGACAGGTGCGACGGCGAACAGCCTGCCGATCACGGTGGACGAGATGGCGGACGCCGGGCGCTACCAAGTCACGATCAGCAATCGCGCCGGATCCGTGAAATCACGGGTAACTCAGCTAAGGTTGAATCTGGCCCCGGCGAGTCTGCCGCCGGGCACGGCGCTGATCGGCACCTTAACGTTGAAAGGTCTCGGGGAAACGAGCGTGTCCGACGGCTCCTACGTGATCGGCGTGGGCGACAGGATCGACGATCCCGAGGATGATTCGGATTTCCTGACTTATACGTATGTCCGGATTTCCGCCAATCAGGCTAGGTTGACCGTGAAGGGCTCTTACTTCTACCCCGAAATCGGACGCCACCCCGAGACCCAAGAGTTTTTGTTCACTTTCATGTCGGGAACCGCATCTGGCTCGCGAGATACGACCGTGAGGATGTCGGGCACGATAACCGTGACCGCCGGCAGCAAATCCAAAACTTTTAAGTTCAGAGGATTCGGCAATATGTCTTTTGTGCCGCCCGGCACGGCTCCTTAAGCGACCGGCGGTGATTCGGGAAGAAACTCGTTAAACCTTCTCGCGGGTGGCGACGCCACCGCTCCAGTTGAGTTTACTGCGCACGACGGCGAGATGGGCGTAGTTGTAGTCGTTGTGGTTGTGTTACTTTTGGGTGTATACGTAGCTTTTGAATTCGCCAGCCGTGATTTCACTGCGGTAGGTGAAGGCTTATGAAAATCATCACAGCGATCTGTGGTCGGGGTCTCGCGTTCCTTGGTGTGTTCGCCTTCATGGCATTTCTTCCTTCGGTCGGCATGTCTGCGGATACGGCGAAGGTCGTTAAGCCCCGGATCGTGAACCAACCGGCGGCAAAGGTGAGCGCTGAGTTCGGATCAACGGGGAATCTCTCTGTGTCGGCAGCGAGCAACGAGACGCCAAGCTACGTTTGGACGAAGAATGGTGCAGTGGTTCCGGGTGCTGTGTCTAATACCCTGGCAATTCTGGTGGACGAGGTTTCCGACGGCGGGCGTTACCAAGTGACGGTGCGCAATGGAGGCGGCTCGGTGAGGTCCAGAGTCGCGCAGGTGACGGTCAATCTGGCTCCTGCGGGCCTTCCGGCTGGCACGGCGTTGATTGGCTCGATCACGTCCAGGTTTGAAGGTGAAACGAGCACGGATGACGTTTCGTATGTCATCGGAAACAATCGGGTCATTATCGACCCGGAGGACGATTCACAGGTGACTACTTTCACGTATACGCGGTTGTCCGCCACCACCGCGCGTCTGGTCGTCACCGGATCCTATTTCGAGCCTGAGCTGGGCTTGCGTCCGGATATCACCGAAAGCTATTTACTCAGATTTACCTCTGCGAACGTGTCCGGTGCACGCGAGGCGACGACCACCGCAGTTGGGACTTTAAAAGTGTCGGTCGGTAACAAGTCGAAAAAGGTTACGATAAAAGGCTCCGGAAACTTCTCCATCGTGCCGCCCGGCTTGGCACCGTAGTGGCCGGCGGCCGTGACGGGCGATGGGCGCGATGGGCGGTCTGTCTCTCGCGGCTTGGGGTTCAGACCTTCTCGCGGGTGGCGACGCCGCCGCTCCAGTTGAGTTTGCTGCGCACGACGGCGAAGTGGGCGTAGTCGCGGCGTTGCACGAGCGGCAGGCGCTCGGTGGCGAGGGTGATGGTGATGGGCTCACGCCCGGCGACACGGTAGTCGCGTTGGCCGTCGCAGGTGACGAGCAGGGTGGAGTCGGCGCTGAGGTTGCGCACGACGAGTTTCACTCCCGCGCGCAGGATGATGGAGCGGTTGCTCAGGGTGTGCGGGCAGATCGGGGTGAGTGCGATGACCTCGGCAGACGGGTGGATCAAAGGGCCGCCGGCCGAGAGGTTGTAGGCGGTGGAGTCGGTCGGCGTGGCGAAGATGAGGCCGTCGCAATCGTAGTCGGTGACGAGTTCGCCGTCGGCGGTGACTTCGAGTCCGACCAAGCGGGAGTTTACCTTGGCCTTGATGAGCACGTCGTTCAGCGCGAGGTCGCCGGAGCCGTCGCCGGTGGAGCAGGCGAGCAGGGCGCGGTGCGTGATCTGGAAATCGCCCGCGAGCAAGGTGGGGAAGCAATCGCGGATATCGTCGGCCGAGAACGTGGTGAGGAAACCGAGGCTGCCGCGGTTCACCCCGATGATGGGCACGCCGGCGCGGGCGGCCTCGGCGGCAACGCCAAGCAGGGTGCCGTCGCCGCCGATGACGCAGCAGGCGTCGTGACCGGCGAGGAAGCCGGCGGGCACCGGGTAGGTGTCGCTGAACTTTACCGCGACTCCGGCGCCGGTGGCTAGCGCGACGAGATCGGCGGCGAGCTCGGGCGCGCCGGATTTTTGCGCGTTAACGACGAAGGCGAGGCGGCGGATGGGCGTCATGCTAAGAATAGGTTAACCGCGAATGAGTGTGAGTGGACGCTAATTTCGGAGGGGAGTAACCACGAAACACACGAGATACACGAAAAAGAAATCAGCCGGCGATGCGACCGCGGAGCGAGCAGACGCGTGGGTGGATGCCTGATTTTTCATTTTCTGCGTTTCGCGTGATTCGTGTGTCTCGTGGTTAACCCTTCCGTAATCCCATGAGGAATTCGCGGTTGCCGTCGGTGCCGGTGATGGGGCTGTCAATCGTGCCCACGAGTTGCGCGCCGGGGAGCTCGGCGAGAGCGAAGGCGGTGACGTCGGCGAGCACGCGTTGCTGCACGGCGGGGTCGCGGATGATGCCCTGACCCTTGTCCACCTCGGCTTTGCCGGCCTCGAACTGGGGCTTCACGAGGGCGACGAGGGTGCCGCCGGAGCGGAGCACGGGCCAGACGGCGGGCAGCACGCTTTTGAGCGAGATGAAGGAGAGGTCCATCACGAGGGCATCGAAGTCGCGCCGCGGCAGGATTGCGGGGTCGAGGTGGCGGGCGTTGACCTGTTCGAGGTTGGTGACGCGCGGATCGGCGAGCAGGCGGCCGTGGAGCTGGGCGCGGCCGACATCGAGGCAGACGACGGACGCGGCCCCGGCTTGCAGGGCGCAGTCGGTGAAGCCGCCGGTGGAGGCGCCGACATCGAGCACGTTTGCGCCGTTGAGATCGAGCGGGTGGGCGTCGAGCCAGCCCTGGAGTTTCTCGCCGCCGCGCGAGACGAAGCGCTCGGTCTGGACGAGAGTGAGGGGGAAGTCGGCCGGGTATTCCTTGCCCGGTTTATCGAGGCGCTCGGTGCCGGTGCGCACGAGGCCGGCCATGACGTAGGCCTTGGCCTTGGCGCGGGTGGGGGCGAGGCCGCGGGCGACGAGGAGTTCGTCGAGACGGAGTTTGGCGGGAGCGGCCATGGGCGTGAAGTGACGGAGTTGAAACCACGGACGGTGTGGATTGTCACGGATTGTAATGCGGGAAGGCGAGGCGGCGCGTCGGCCGCTTGCGCTCCTTCGGACTCGGGGCCTTGTTGGGGGAGTCCATGGCCTTCCTTCGTCGCGTCTCCGCCTACCTGTTTCGTTATCCCGGGCTTTTCGCGCTCACTCTGGCGCTGGCGATCGGCAGCACGCTGTTCCTCATCGCGGCGCCACGCGTCATCCAGTGGATCATTGACGACGTCATCGCGCCCGGCCGCCGCGATCTGCTGCTCGTCGGCGTCGTCGTGCTCACCGGCTGCTACTTTCTGCGCGACGCCTTCAACACCCTGCGTATCCGCGTAAACAACCAGCTTGAGCAAAAAGTCCTGCTCGATCTCCGCACCGCGCTCCACGCCAAGCTGCTCGTGCTGCCCGTCACCTACTACGATCAGCGCCAGTCCGGCGAGATCGCCTCGCGCGTCACGGAGGACGTGCAAAACGTCGAACGCGTCGTGCTCGATGGCACCGAGCAGGGCACCGTCAGCCTGCTCACCATCCTGGGCATCGGCACGCTGCTCTTCTGGCAAAACCCTCTGCTCGCCGCGCTCACCATCGCCCCGCTGCCGCTGCTGCTCTGGCTGGGTCGCGTGCATTTTCGCGCCGGCCGCAAACTCTGGAAAGACGTGCGCGAGGCCTCGGGCGACATGAACGCACTCCTCATCGAAGACATCCAGGGCCACCGCCTCATCAGCTCCTTTGCGCTCAACTCCCGCGAGACCGCCCGCTTTCACCAAGCCGCCTCCGGTCTCGGCGACGCGACCCTGCGCGCGATGTTTCGCTGGTCGCTGCACGGGCCGGGCACGAACTTCATCTCCAGCCTCGGCGCCGTGGCCGTGCTCGGCGTGGGCGGGCTCTTTTTGATGGAGCAACAACTCACGCTCGGCGCCTTCGTGGCCTTCTTCGCCTACTGCTCGCTGCTCTACCAACCGGTCAGCCAGTTGAACAACTTGAACAACATGTTCTCCGCCGCCCGCGCCTCTGGCGACCGCGTGTTTGAGATTCTCGATCACCCCGTCAGCATCGCCTCGCCCGCCGCGCCGCGCGCCTTTCCGCCGGGCGTGCCGGCGGTTGAGTTTCGCGGCATCACCCACGCCTACCCGGGCCGCCCGCCGGTGCTGAATGTTTTCTCGCTCACGCTTCCGGCGGGCAAGGTCACCGCTCTCGTCGGCCACACCGGCGCGGGCAAAAGCACGGTCGCGAACCTGCTCCTGCGCTACTACGACGTCACGAGCGGCGGCGTGTTCATTGGCGGCATCAACGTGCGCGAGCTCGACCTCGAAACCCTGCGCCAGCAAATCGGGCTCGTCGCGCAGGAGCCCTTTTTGTTCAACGGCACCATCGCCGAAAACCTCCGCCTCGCCCGCCCCGAAGCCAACGACGCCGATCTGGAGGCCGCGCTGCGCGGCGCGGCCGCGTGGAGTTTTGTCGCCGCCCTGCCGGAAGGCATGGCGACGAAGGTCGGCGAACGCGGCGTGCGCCTCTCGCAGGGCGAGAAACAGCGGCTCACCATCGCGCGCGTGATCCTCAAAAACCCGCCGCTGGTGGTGCTGGACGAGGCGACTGCGAGTGTAGACACGATGACGGAGCAGGCCATCCAAGCCGCGATCGAGACCTTGGTGGCCGACCGCACCACGCTGGTGATCGCGCACCGCCTCTCGACGATCCGCCGCGCCGACCAGATTGTGGTGCTCGACCACGGCCGCATCCTCGAATGCGGGTCACACGACGAACTCCTGCGCGCCGGTGGCCGCTACGCCCAGCTCTGGCTCGCCCAAAGCACCGCCCACGGCGGCGACTTCGACCTGGTGGCGGCAGGGTAGGGGGGAGCTAGCCTTATGGGCCGACACATCGTTGTTGTCGCCGCCTGCCTTGCGTCTGCATAAACCTCCCTTTCCCATTTTCCCGTGCCTGCCACGCCCCTTTACTTCCAAACCGTCGCCGAACTCTCCGCCGCACTTGCCGCCGGCTCGCTCACGTCTGTCGCGCTCACCGAGGCCGTCATCGCCCGCACCCTCGCGGTCGAGGATCGCGTGCAGGCCTTCAACTCGCACGACCGCGAG
>JAIYBI010000451.1 GCA_027488595.1 Opitutaceae bacterium
CGACGATTTCACGCGGACTGGTCCACGGCGGAATCCAGAAGCGCTCGATCATTATCTGCAACCCGATGCCAAGGAGCAGGTCGGTGGTCAGGGCGGCGGAGGCGATGCGAACCAAGTTTGTTGTTGTGCGCAAAAAGGCGGCGGCGGCGAAGGTTGTGCCAAGCAGCACCAGCGGTTGGAGGCAAATGTGGGCCATGCCCATGTCTACGACCGAGGCGTGGGAAGCGATGCTCAAAGGAATGACCAGACCGACCAGCGCAGACCAAAAACGCAGGGCGGTTCGTCGCCCGGGCAGGCTTGAGTAGGCGAAAACAAGCAAAACCAAGCCCCCGAGACCAACTCCAAGCGGGAGCGTTTGCTGGTAGAGGCTGAATGATGCGTCCCGCAAACGGCCCCAGACGCTGCTTTGGTTCATGATCCAGTCGCGCGTCTGGGATTCGGCGGCGGGGACGAAGGTGTGCCATAAGTTGGCGCTGAACTCCCGCATGAAAAGGGCCAGGCTATGCGCGGTGTAGTCGCGTGCGGTGCTGGTCTCGCTCCAAAGGGCGGACGGGCCGTAGTTCGTTGCCGCCCACACGATCCAGACGGATACCAGTGCCAGCCCGACCACCATACCGCGGCCGATTTCGCGCCAATATCCAGCGTGAGTGGCGTGGCGATACGTCGCTGCCAGCCAGGCCAGACCCAATGCCACGGCCCATGGCCCGGTGGAGTAATGCGTGATGCCGCCGGCCGCGATCAGGATGATGGCGCTTCCATGATGACGTCCGCGTGGTAGACCGGCCACGCATCGTTCGACCGCCAGCAAGATGAAGAAAGCGGCGGCCAGTTTGGTCCAAGGGAAGGTCGTATTTTGCACCCAGAGGGGATTGAGCATGAGCAGCAGGACGAGAGCGGCGGACGCACTGCGCGTCCCCGCCAGTTGGCGCACCAACAAGGCGAGCGGGAGAAAGGCGGAACAACAGAGCAGGGTGTTAAACAGCTGGAAATTCGAGAAGCCGCCCAGCCCCGTGCTCATCCAGGCGGCGACGAGCACATTGGCCAAGGGAGGGCGGGCGGTAAGTCCCGAGATGCCAATAAAAAGGTGTTCACGAGGCCAGTGATGAAGGAAAAACAAGGCGCGTTCGTAGTGCTCGATATAGTCGCCCGCCCAGCCGCCGCCGGAGTAGGCGTGGATCAGGCATTGGAGGGCGACGCTCCAACCGCTCACAATCAGCCAGCCGAGGATAATCGTGCGAACCTCACCGTTTTCGAGCAGCTCTAAGACGGGCTTTCGGTGCCGCAGCGCGATAACACCTGCCAGGAAGGGAAGAATGATAAAAAAGCCCCAAGAGAGATTCGCGGCATAGATGCCAAAGCTGACGATAAACTGCAGAATCAGGCCGGCGGCGAAGCCAAGCACCAAGCGCACCGCTGGCCGGGCCGGGCCGATCACTTGGGCGAAGAGCGCGGCGAGGGTGATATTGAGGCAGAAGAAGAGCAGCAGTTGCGGCAGAATGTTCATTTGCGAATCAGTGAGACCTTCGTGCGGAGGGGCTTGCGGTTTGGCGGAAGGTGCGAACCTGTCATCCGCGCGGGGCGATGGGTTCGCCATCGCTCCCTGAATCGGGAGGCTTCGCTTTCGTTTGGACAGGGAGGTAGATTCCTAACCGGGTAAATTCATCCCTCAAGAAACGCAGGTCATAGACAAGAATCTCATTGGACCGGGCGGTGGGTGGGTTGGCGTAGAACATCCGTAGCTGCGGGTAGATTTCGGAATCATCCCGATAAATCTGGTTATTGTCGTGCAGGACTACGAAGCGGACCTGATTTTGCAGGAGGGCGGAGATCAAGGAAGAGAAGTTTGGCGGCGGTATTGGGTTTATAATGGGATCCGCCAAGGGGCTGAAAACCGTGGTGGTTCGCCCGCCGGCATGCACACTTAAAGCGGCGGCAGACGCGGCCTCAGTAATTATGGCCTGATCACCGGCTTCGCGTGCGATAACCTGCCAGATCTCAACTTGGGTTTTAACTGCCCTGTCTCCAAGCGTGTTGCGCCAAGTGACCCATTCGTAGGGCCAGACCGCCACCTTGGGGTGGTAAAGAAAGGCCCAGGAGCGTCGGGCCGTGTCGGTCGCCAGCAGACAGGCAAAAATGCCGGCCAAAGCTGTGATCAGGGGCCGACCGAGAAGTTTTGTGCCAAACCAACCGGCCAGCACACACATGAGGGGTATGGCGGCCCCGAGAACACGCATACTGTAGCTGAGGCGACCGGCGGTGGAAGGGATCGAAAGCCACCAGAGAAGCGCGACGGCGAGGAGCAGGCACCACGCTGGAGCAATCCGGGTGCGGAAACGACGCAGTGAGCCTAGCGAAAGCAGCGCGGGCAAACCAAGGCCGATGAGGAGGATGGGCACCCAGACTACGAAATGGCTGATTTCGCCGAGTCGCGAGACCTCGAGCCGTATCGTGCGCATGGCGTCGAGGTGAGCGGCGTTGGAGGGGAAAAGGCCCCCGAGGTCGTGGGCGAAAAGAGGGTTGCCGGTTTTGAACCAATTGCGGGCATACCAAGGTGCGGCAGTGAGGGTGCCGGCACAAAGAGCGACCAATGCGTGCCCCAGGCTTGCGCGTTGCGTGAGGAGAAGCACCGCAGCGAGCGGCACGAAGAGGAGGTTGTAGTCGCGGATCAGGGCGGCGGTGCCGGCGGTGATGCCCAACCATAAGGCGGTGGAAAGCCAAGGGCTATCCCGGTATTCGGCGAGCAGCACAGCGAGCAGAAGCACGACGAAGGCGGTGAGTCCGGTTTCCTGGGCGATGAAAACCGAATAGAGAAAAAGGGGGCTGCAAACCAACGCCAACAGAGTGACGCCGGGGCCGGGCGTGCCCCAGAGTTTTCCCGACAAGCGCATGGCCAGAGCCGCGATCAGAGCCAGCTCGATCGCGACCCGGCCGGAGATGAGTGAGCCGGAGTCGGAGTGGGTGAAAAGATATATCCATAAGTTGGATACGGAGACGAGGGGCGGGATACCGTCGCACCAGGGATAAAGGAAAAAATCTTCAGTCGAGACTGGCGGGTAATAGTCAATGCGTTCGGTTGCGCGCATCATCAGTGCGAGATGGTTCCAGCGAAACACATTGTCCCATCCCGCCACTGGTTCGATCGCGGCGTGAAGCGCGCAGAGGGCCAGTCCGCTACCCCCCAGCAGCCAGATCCAGACTGGGGTTGTGCCGTCCCGAGGCCGGACTCGTGGCGGTGCGGCGTGAATTTTACCGTGGCTAAAACACCAGCCACCCACCGACGCGAGCGCGAGCCAGCCACCCAGCACGGGCAGGCTCAAAGGCAGGCCAACCAAATCACATAGCAAGACCCCGGCAAACAGAAGGAGGAGCGAAGCGATCACCGAGGTGAATGCGCGGGCTGGAGTGGGCAGGCGCAAGGTCGTCAGATAGCCGGGAAGGAAAAAACCGACCAACAAGGCGGGAAGAAGCAGTAACCAAGCCGACAAAGAAGCGGGCGGGCTGATCATGTGTTAGCGACTCGGCGCTTGTGCGTAGCCACGGCCTTGAAGTCAG
>JAIYBI010000536.1 GCA_027488595.1 Opitutaceae bacterium
CGATGGCGCGCCGGTGACCGGGGTCGGCCCTTCGGGCGGAGGGAAGTGCGGCGGCGATGGCGGCGAGGTCACGTTGCTCGTGCTGGCGCGCTTGGAGGCGCTGGAGAAACTCCGTGACGGCGGTTTCCACGAGTTGACTGGGGGCGACTTGAAGTTCTTTGCCCACGGCGTCGAGCCGGGCGGAGAGCGCCGGGTCGACGTGAAGAACTTGATCCTGCGTGGTCATGACTCTGACAAACTGGACGACGGTGGCCGTGGTGTCAACGAGGCGGCAGGGAGGAGTCGCAAGCGAGGCATCGACGGCTTCAGGCGGAGTCGCTCCATATCTCGTTTTTGAGGTCGTCGAGGATGGTTCCGAGCTGGCCGTCGAAGACGCGATCAATGCCGGCGAAGCCGCCGTGGGAGGCCCAGACGTCGGCGTTGAGGGCTTCGCGGTCGATGATGATTTCCTGTTTTATCTGACGGATGATGCGGTCGAGCCATTTGCGCTGCGGTGCCGTCCAGTTGTAGCGGCGGCGGAGGATGGCCCGGTGGGCGCGATCCACGCGTTCGGCGTAGGGGACGAGGGGGCTGCCGAGCGCCTGGGAGCGGATGTAGCCGACGATGCCGGCGGCGATGTCTTCCTGGCGGGCGTCGCGCCAGGCGGTGCGAAGATAGATCTCAGAGAAGCCGGCTTCGTCGAGGGCGAGGGCGAGTTCACGAAGCTGGGCGCGGGTGAGTTCGCGGGGGCGCTGGGTGACAACGATGAGGGCGGGGAGCTTGGCGAGGTTGTCGCGGATCCACGCGCTGAAGCCTTCGAGGTAGTCGGCGGGTTTTTGGCCGTTGGGGCCGTAGCCTGCCTCGGTGCGGCGAAGTGCGTCGGGGTGGTCGGAGACGGGGATTACGGCCCGCGAGCCGGTGGTGCGGAGCGAGTCGAGGTAGGCGGCAAGGCCAGGCTTGGCGGAGAAGAGAGTGGCGCTGGCGTCGGGACCGCCGGCGCGAAGGTGATTCAGCAGGGCGGCGGCGCGGAAACCGGAGCGATAGGCCAGCGGCTCGTCGTGGCGGGCGAGGAGCGAGCGCTTGCGCTGGAGGCGGGCGAGGATGGCGTCGTGAAAATACTGGCGGGTGGCAGCGGTGGCCTTGGGCGAGAGGAGAGCCTGGGTGAGGTCTTCGAGGCTGTGCTGCGGGTTGGCGGAGATGGGCAGGATGTTGGTGAAATCGCGGAGCGTCGCGTAGAGATCCACGGCGTCATAAATGCGGAAGACGTCTTTATCGGCGTCGGGCCCGTAGAGGTTTGAACAGAGGCGGGTGGCGCGGCCGAGCATCTGTTCGTAGAGCAGGCGGCTCTTTACGCGGCGGAGGAAGACGAGGTTTAAGATGGCGGGAACGTCAATGCCGGTGGTGAGCAGATCCACGGTGACGGCGATTTTGGGGAGTTCCTCGTTTTTATAGCGGCGGACGAGCTGGGAGGGGCGGTCGGAGCGGCCGGTGATTTTGGCGACGGTGTCCTGGTGGAGCTGGCCGTAGCGGTCGGCGAGGGCTGTGGACAGGAGGGTAACGACGAGGTCGGCGTGGGCGTCGTTGACGCAGAAGATGAGAGTCTTGCCGGGAGCGCCGGGATCGAGATGGCGGGCCAGCTCGACGCAGACAGTGCGGTTAAAGTTTTCGGTGATGACCTGGGAGTTGAAGCCGTCCACCTCGATGGCGACCTCGTCGGGCGTGGTAGTAAGCTGGATGTCGCCACGGTGGGGATCGAAGAGTGCGAGTTCGTCACCGGCGGCCCAGTGGATGCCGTCCTCGGCGAGGGCGGTGACGATGCGGAGCGGCGGCTCGTGGTCGCAGAGGTTTCCATCCACGACGGCCTGGCGGTAGCTATAGGTGAAGACCGGGGCGCCGAAGATGTCGTGGGTATGGAGAGCGGGTGTAGCGGTGAGACCGATACGGACGGCGTGAAAGTGGTCGAGGACGCGACGGTATTTGGAAATGAAGTCCTGCTCGTCGAGGAAGCCGATCTCGTCGTCGGAGAGATCTCGGTCGAGCACGTAGCCGCGATGACACTCGTCGATGACGATGCAATCGTAGGTGTCTACTGGGAAGGGTGTTTCCTTGTCCGAAGGATAGAGGAGCCGCTTTACCATGCCCTGCACGGTGGAGATGTGGACACGGGTATCGTCGTCAGGGCGGGCCTGCCCGATCTCTTTCACGTCGTAGATTTGGGCGAAGCTCTGGAGGTTCTCCAGCTTCACGTCGCGGAAGGCGTCGCCGGCCTGCGTGCCCAGTTCGGTGCGATCCACGAGAAACAGGATGCGCCGGAAACGTTTGGCGCGAACGAGGCGGTAGAGGAGCGAGATGCAGGTGCGGGTCTTACCCGTCCCGGTGGCCATGGCGACGAGGAGGTCGCGTTGACCGAGGGCGATATGATGCTCGATGGCGGAGATGGCCTCGCGCTGATAATCACGCAGGCCGGGGAGATCGACGGGGGCTCGTGCGAGTTCGGCGTCGGAGAGAGCCGGCTTGGCTTCGAGCGCGGCGAGCAGACCGGCGGGAGTGTAGAAGCCGGGGACGGCGTCAGGGAGGTTGCTGGCGAGCCGCACGTCGAGCATCCAAACGCCACTGCGAGTGCGGAGTTGGCGGAGGTAAGGGCGGCCGTTCGTGGCGAAAAGAAAAGGCGCGTGATGGTCGCCCCAGGGCGCACCGGGGTGATACTGCCCTGCGTCGTGCAGGCGGAAGTCGCGCGAGTAGCGCTTGGCCTGTTCGAGCACACCTGGGACGTCGGTGGCCTGACGCTTGGCCTCGATAATTCCTATAAGCGTGCGGCCGTGGAAAAGGGCGTAGTCAACGGGACCCGACGCAGTAGGCCACTCGGCGATGGCGCGATAGCGGCCGGGCTCGGGGCGCGTGCCGAGACCGTAGCGAAGGGCGGTCGAGTCGGCCTCCCAGCCGGCGGCGCGGAGCTGGGCGTCGATGAGCAGGCGAGTCTCGCTCTCGTCGAGTTCATCCGAGAGTGCGATGGTGGCGTGCTGGGCCTGCTCGACGGTCACGTTGACCGCAGCCGGCGACGGTGCCGGGGTGGCGACGAGAGTGGCCTCGAAGCGGACGCTGGAGGCATTGAGCCTTGTCTCGACCTCACCAGCGAGATCGAGAGCTGTTTCGAGGTCGGCGTAGGCGCGACGGGCTTTTTCCTCGGCCTCGGCACGGAGGCGGGATTGTTCAGCGGCGCTTTGCGCGGCGGACTGAGCGGAGGACTCGGTCGCGAGGAGTTTTTCCCTCAGCATACGCAGCTCGTCAACGAGCGCGGCGGTGGCCTGGGCGGGCTCGGGAGGAGGGAGAAAAGGCGGCGCCTTAAACGTGGGGTTGCCGAGCGTGCGATGGAACCAGACCGCGACTTTTTGCGCGAGGCGCAGGCAATGGAGGGCGTCGCCACGGTTGCCGACGTTCTCGTGGACGGCGAGATTTCCAGTCTGGCGGAGCTGGCGGAAAATCTGGACGAGTTCGAGCGAGAGGACGTTTCGCTCTTCGAGGAGTTTAACCGCCGCAGCGAAATCACGGGTGACCGTGGTTGCGGGAAAACCACCCAAAGCAGAGACGACGCCCAAGGCCATGGACTCGGTAAGCTGGCGAACGCGGAAGAGCGAGACGGTCGGATCGGAAAAGCAGGTGCGTTCCGCCTGGGCGGCTAAATCCAGAAGCAGCGCGTCGTGAGAGGCAAGAAACTGGAAGTTGGGCGAATGCACCATGCGAGATTGGATGTGCCAAGAAGTAAGCCGCTTGTGAAGCCTCGGCTTGCGAGGAGCTTGCCGGATGACCAAATTCGCGTAGGGATCCAAACAACGCCGAAGGACGAAAGGAGCAGATGCCTTCCTTTGCCCGACGAGCTGATTTCTCCCTCGTTCGCCATGCCCTCACCGCGCAAAATAGTCCCCGCAAAAACCAAAGCCGCGAAACGTTGCGTCATCTACACCCGCGTCTCAACCGACGACCAAGCCAGGCGCGATTACAGCTCGATGGAAAGTCAACGGGACATCTGTCGAAGTTACATTAACATCAAGCAGCACGAGGGCTGGAAGGAGCAGGAGGTGATTGAAGACGCCGGGTATTCGGCAAAGAGTCTCGACCGGCCAGGGATGCAGAAACTCCTCGAAATGGTGAAACGCAGGGAGATGGACGTGGTCGTGGCCTATAGAATCGACCGCCTTTCCCGTAGTCTTCACGACTTCTATCACTTCTGGGAAACCCTCAACGAACACGAGGTTGAGTTCGTATCTGCCACCGAACAATTCGACACCTCAACCACCACGGGGCGGTTCATGTTAAACTTAATTCTGGTTTTCGCTCAGTATGAACGCGAGACGACTGTGAAACGCACGACCGACAAGATGGAGGAGCGCGCGAAGCGCGGCCTATGGAATGGCGGCTGGGCACCCTTCGGCTACGACTTCGACGCAGCGAACAAAACCATCGTGCCAAACCCTCGGGAGAAGGCGGTGGTGTTGACGATTTTCAGGAGACTGGCGGACGGCGGATCAGCGGCCGAGATTACACGGCAGCTGGACAAGGAAGAAATCCGAACAAAAGAGCGCGAGATGGTGCGCCAGGGGAAAAAACGCCTTGGCGGCGGAATACGCTTCACGACCGATAGCGTGAAAGCACTGGTCCGAAACGTGACCTACAAAGGCTGCCTCAGCTTCAACGGTGACATTTACGCCGGACAACATCAGCCGCTGGTTTCGGCGGAATTGTGGGACAAGGCCAATGCCGCAGTCGCACCTAGGCAGGGACTGCCGTCGAGAAGGGTAGAGCGGGACAAGCACAACAGCCTGCTTAAAGGGATCATTTTCTGCGGAAACTGCGGATCGGCACTTACGCCGCATCCCTCTGGCAAAAAAGATTCCGAGGGTAACCAATACCTCTACTACGCTTGCACCAGTGTCACCAAGCACGGCGTCGCCTCGAAATGCACGGTCCGGAATCTGCCGGCCCGAAAAATTGAAGATCTTATTCTCGGTCTAATGAGCGAGCTTGGCCAGCACCCGAACGTGATCGCCGAGTC
>JAIYBI010000547.1 GCA_027488595.1 Opitutaceae bacterium
GTAACGCTGCGCCCCGAGGTAGGCGGAGCGCGAAAGGACCAGGCAGCGTCCCGGCAAATCGCGACGATGGCCCTCGTAGACCGCCTGGGAGTGGGTGAGCGGATACAGGTTGTGCAAACGTGCGCCCGTTCCGGCATGGAAGAAAAAGGGGTGGGGACAGACGTCGGGTTCGTTCTCGTCGGTCCACCACGACGTGAACCCTTTTGCGGCGTAGTTGGCGGCAATTTTTTCCCAATACCAGGCGCGGGCCTCGGGATGGGTGGTGTCGATCACGGCGCCTCGCTGATCCGAGGGAATTCCGTTCACCGTGAGGCCGGCCGCGTCCTTCATGAAAAGTCCGGCCCGGTCGAGTTCGTGAAAATAAGCGGACGCCGCCATGAAGCGGGGCCAGACCGAAATCATCACATCGTAGCCGAGCGCGGCGAGTTCACGATTCATTGCCCGGGGGTCTGGCCAGAAGTCGCGGTCGAGATCGAGATCGCCGAGCGACTTCCAGTGAAACCAGTCCACGATCAACATGTCGCATGGGTAACCGCGCGCGCGATATCCGCGCGCCACCTCAAGCAGTTCATCCTGTGATGCGTAGCGTTGTTTGCACTGGATGTAGCCGAGGGCTTTTTTCGGCGGGAGAGGCGTCTCGCCGGTCAGCAAGCGATAGCCGGCGTAGATCTCGTCGGTGGTCTCGCCATAGATGACAAAAAAGGAAACCGCCTCGCCCACTTCAGCCCGCCACGTGGTGCGTCCGTCCACGCCGAGGGTGACATGAATCCGTGAAGGATTATCGTAGATGAAACCATAGCGGAAGTTGGTGACGAGAAAGGGCACGCCGATACTCTCCCCTTCACCCTTTTCGCCGTGATAACTGTGCAGCACCGGCACGGTTCGTCCGGCTTGGTCGAGGTGGCCGAGCTGGTTTTGGCCGAGCCCGTAGTAGTGCTCGTCCGCCGGCGCGCGAAAGGTCGCGCTTACGTGAAAGGTGTTTTCTCCCGATATGAGCGCCGGTTCGAACGCATAGCCCAGGCCCTCCAGTAGCATATCGCCCTTGATCGTGCCAACGGCGACCGTGCCGTCGGCGAGGTTCGCGACCAAGCGAATCGCCGACGTGGTGAAGACGGCTTGTTGCTCGTCGACCCTGATCGTCGGTTTCGCATCAAGCGCGGGACTGGCGCAGATTCCCCAGCGGGGCAGCGGTCGGGCATTTGCATCCGGGAAGAAGGCGCAATGGACCACGCGTTCGGAGTAGAACGCGAGGTGCAGGAGGCCTTCCGCGCAAGGGACTGAAAAAACTCCCGGCGATATCGGGTAAGCTTTCATGTTGCGGGAAAACCGTGGGTCCAGAGCGAGCCCTCTCCGGACGCCAGCGTGCGGGTCAGCGGCAGGCGGGTTTCTTCGCCCGTAAACAGATCACGGATCATCGCTCCCTCGGGCAGGCCCGCATTCCCGGCTGTTACGGTCATCGTTTCGGCCCCGCGCCCCCAGTTGGTGAGGCCGATCACGCGACGTCCATCGTCATCCAGCCGCACCCAAACGCGCGGGGCATGGCCGGCGTTCTCGATCCAGTCGTAACCGGGGCACGCGACCTTCTGGCCGGAGCGGGCAGCGGCGACCGCACGCCGGAAGGCGGGCATGCGCGCGTCGGCGGTTTGCTCGCTCAGACGACCGGCCAACTCGGTGACGGAGCCGGTCGCGATCATGAGCGTGGTGGCGAGGCGCCACTGGGCGTCGTCGAGGGGCTTGTGGCGGAAGAGGGAGAGGCCGTCGGCGTCAGGCGCGGAAAAGCGGAGCTGGGTTTGCTTGAGTCCCACTAGCGCGGCCAGCCAGACGGCGATCTCTTCGAGCGTCTCCAGGCCGACGCCGTCGATGTCGGGGCCGATTCGGTGCTGATCCCATACGGCGCCCCGAAAAGGATCGCCATTGGCGGGTTCGAGGCAGCTCAGCATGAGTCCGTCGGCGGGTAGGCGTCGGGAGATTTCCGTCTCGAGCCAGCGCATCCATTCGAGGTTGGTGGCGGAATGGTTCCGCAGGTGAAGGCGAGGCTGCTCGTAGCCGTAAGACCAAAAATCAAGCTTCACGCCCTCGAAGCCCCACTCGACAAAGAGTCTGTCGAGCGCGCGCACGGCGATGGCACGAACCTCTGGCAAGGAGTAATCGGGAAACGCGAGGTTCGTCTCGAAGTGCAGCCTGGCATCCGGGACGAAGTATTCCGGATGGGCCTTGAAGAGCGGGCTCTGGATAGAGCAGGACGGCGAAAACCAGATCATCGGGCGCAGGCCGAGGGCGCGGATGTCGTCGGCGAGGGCGCGCATGCCGCGCGGGAAACGGCGCCGGCAGCTCGCGGTTTCCTCCTGCCAATGGCCGCCTAGGTTGGCGGCGGGAAACGGATCGGTGTCGGCGTCTTTTTCGTAGCCGTCGTCGATCTGAATCCAGCCCACCTCCGGCAGGTTGGCCGCGAGCCAACGCGCTTCGCGCAGAATAAAATCCGCGTCGATGGAGCGATAGATGCCCTCGTTCCACGTTCCCCAGAAAAGCGCGTGCCGCCCGGAGTGGCGCGGCTGGATGCGGCGAAGGAGGGCGGCGTGATAATCCTCGAACCAGCACGGGCCGAAGGCGTCGGACCGCGCAAGCGATTTGACGAAAAGTTTTTCCACGCGGTCTTCGTCGCCGAGGATAACACCCTCCGGTAACCCAAGAAACGTGAAGGCCACCGTGACCTCGAGCGTCCGCGAATCGACCTGGTTCCAAGTGTAGCCGGCCTTCGCGATGTTTTGGCTGAGGGGGCCGCAGAGCCAGCCGGTGCCGTCGGACTGAAAGGCGACAAAGGCCGGGTGGAGCATCATGTCCTGATGACCGGCGGGCAGCTCATAGTTGCCGGGCGATGAAAAGCCTGTGCGCGGAAGCGTCTGGTCGCCCAGCCCTTGCCCGGCGGGCAAAGTCATCCGCCGGTGAAGACGGGGCAGCGCATGGTGGTGGACGCGAATCGGAAGGGCGGTCGGGAACGAAAGGGTGAAAACGTGGCGATAGCCCCGCACGCAGAGGCCGGCGTGCGCGCCTGACTCGAAATCCATGATCGTCTCGCCCGAACCGGGCGAGGTAGCCCGGGAAACACGGTCAAGGATTTCGCCCGATGCGTTGACAACCTGTGTTCTGGCCTGCCAGGAAAAAGCGGCGGGATTTGCCAGTTGGACGATATTCATCGGGCGCGAGTGCAACGGCCTCAGCCTGAGGACACCGGGCCCCGAAAGCGTCGAAGCGCGACGAAGGCGAACGCGGCCATGCCGGCCCCTAAGGCATAACTTCCTGGCTCTGGAATCGCAGCCCCGACCGTGCCGGTTAGCTGGACGTCCGCAATCTGCATGAACGGCGTGGCGCCTCCGCGGAGGGAATCGAAATAAATCAGGTAGCTGGCATAGCTCGCGGTGTTGAGGAAGCCCAATGCGATGCTCTCGCCGCGGCCTTCGGGTAGGCTGAGGCCGCCGGCACTCACGATCATCGTGTAGCTTGCGAGATCGTTTAGCGCCGCCCCGCTCGCGTTGGTTCCAAGGAGGCTATAGCTGGACGGGTCGCGCTCAGGGGAGTCGTTGGCCGTGGTGAAAGCGATGCCGGTGGCGACGGACTCGCCCGCCGAGGGCGTAACTAAAAACCCCGTATTTACTCCGCCGAAATACACGAGGTTGGCGTTGTCGAACACCCCGCGGTTGAGATATTTCGTGCCAGGGTCGCCATCAAGAATCTTGTCCGCCGATTCTCCGGCGGGGAAATTGCTCGCCAAGGAGTCATATTCGCCGGCGATACCGGGGACAAAGGCGGAGCCATCGACATGGCCTCCTACGATGGTGTCTCCTGTTCCTAGTAGGTTCGCTGCCTGGGCGGCGGGCACAGCCATGGCGCAGGCGAGAAGGGATGTAACGAGGGTAAGGGTGGATTTCATTTTTGGGTGTTGGGTTGCTTAGGCGGCTCAAAATCGATTTTCGCCCTCATCGTGTCGATGTCCTCAGATGTATCCACGTTGACATCGGTGCCGGCCGCGTTCGGCTTGCTTGGTGCCAACTGTCACATTACGGGATATCGCGCGGGCCTGCGGAGTGTCCCATGGTCTGGTTTGCCGGGCCTTGCGCGGGCGGGTGGGCGTCTCGCCTGAAAACCGCCAGCGTATCCTCCGCACCGCGGAGAACCTGGGTTACCGCCCGAACCCGCTGGTTTCGATTTTGCTGAGCGACGTGCGCAAGGGCGTGCCATCCGGACGTAAAGCCAACCTCGCATGGGTGAGCACCCAGGATTCCAAGGACTGGTGGCGATCATCACCTTGGGATCGTGGTTATCTGCATGGTGCGCGGGCGAGGGCGGAACAGATGGGCTACGGCCTCGATGAATTTTGGGTGCATGCCAAGGGTATGCGACCGGCGGCGCTGGAACGCACTTTGCGCGCGCGCAATATCTACGGGATCATCCTGCCGCATGTCTACATGCCCTCACGAATGGACGGTTTTGACTGGTCGCGATTCGCCTCCGTGCTCGTCAACTGGTCGTGGCCACAGAGCGCGTTTTCACGTGCGAGCGGAGACGGCTACGGGAACCTTGGCGTGGCTCTCGATGTATTGACCGAGCGGGGATTCAAACGCATCGGGCTCTACTGCCAGCAGGGCTTTGACGAGCACAACAACAACAATCACCTCGACAGCCGCTTTTTGCATTACGCCCAATCGATTCCTCCCGACTGTCGCATCCCGGTGCTACATGCAAAGTCTGATTTCCCGCAGGCGGGGAAGGAAATTACCGCATGGCTTGAACGTTGGCAGCCTGATGTGGTGGTATGCCAGGATGGTCGTATTTTAGACGTGGTGAAGGCGTCGGGCAGGCGTGTGCCAGAGGAGATATCCATCGTGCACCTGAATCTGGCAGCGGATGTGGCAAGTTGGGCCGGAGTGGATGCGGGCATCGGAAACATCAGCGCCGCTGCGGTTGATTTGTTGGTCGGCCAACTTGGGCGTAGCGAATTCGGCCATCCAACGTTCGCAAAAGTCGTAACTATAGGTGGACAATGGCGAGACGGTTCCACTCTGGCGGCACCGCGGGTCAGGTCTGTATCCGCTAAAAAGCGACATCATTGAACTTCCTTTAGGCGTCGAGGGAGTCGAATAGCGCGGTGCTGAGAGCACTTGGTTTTCAGATTTCGGGTCAACTTCAGTGCACAGCGTGCCGTCCATTCATTCGACGCAAGGCGACGAACGACAGTCTTCAGTGCCGTTCCGTAGCCGCTTTCCCTGAATCTAAGCTCTGCAGAAACGCCAAGAGATCGCTCTGCTCTTGTGTGGAAAGCGCTACCGCAGCCGGCGTCCCGAAACGCCGCTCGCCGCCCTCCACGTAGTGTTGCACCACCGCCTCGATGTTCTCCATCGAGCCGTCATGCATGAAAGGCGCGCGGTTAAACAATTCCCGTAGCGTTGGGGTTTTGAAGCGCGATCGTCCCCCGTCCTGCGGCGCCACCGCCAAGCCAATATCGTGCAGTTTCCCATCGCTAAACGACCAACCGCTATGACAGGTCACGCAATTTGCCTTACCAGTAAACAGCCCGAAACCCCGGCGGGCCGCGTCGGTCAACGCGGTCTCATCGCCCGCCACCCAGCGGTCAAACGGTGCTTCGGGCGACACCAGGGTCCGTTGATACGTTGCCAGCGCCCGAGCCAGATTCTCAGGCGAGACGCGCGGATCCTCCGGAAACGCCCCGGCAAAGATCGCGCGCCATTCTGCGTCTTCCGCCAACCGTCCTGCCGCTTCGGCTCCTGAGCTGCCCATCTCCGACGGATTCGCGATTGGCTTCAGCGCTTGATCTTCGAGGCTTGGCGACCGTCCGTCCCAGAAAAATTTCCGGTTCTCGCCCACATTCCAAAGGGTTGGCGTGCGACGTTTTGCCACCGTCAGCGCTGGCGGTGCAATGCCATGAGCCAACTTCCGTCCATCTTGAAAGTCCCGATCGGGATCATGGCAGGTCGCACATGAGATCGTGCCATCGCCCGACAGTTTCTTTTCCTGAAATAGCAGCCGACCCAATTCCGCTTTTTCCGCCGAATACGGATTGTCTACTGGATGCGAAATCGCCGCCGGCCGTTGAAAATCGGTGCGCACCACCCGGCGTCCGGAGTTGGTGTAAGCGTAGTTGCAGCCTGCCATCAGCAGGGCAACCGTGCTGAGTCCGAATGTCGCTCCGTAGCGGATTGAGGTGAAGGATATCATATGGCTCATGGGTTGATGCGCTAAACTATACCTTGGGCTCGGTGAGTCGCATATGACCCCACCCGCCATACTGGTGGCCCGGTGCGCCAAAAACTACTTGGCGCGCACCTTCACGCGCCTACCGTCTCCGCCCATGCAGACCTCGACGGTCACGATCGCACTCACACGAAGCATGGTCTGGTTCGCCGCGTCCCGGGGAGCGTCGTTGCCCGCCCTCTGCATCGCCGCCGGAATCACCCCCGAGCACCTCAACTCGCCTGACCATCGTATCACCGGGGAACAAACCCGAGGTGCGTGGCGGCTCGCCGTCGAGCAGACCGGCGATGCTGATTTCGGTCTTCACCTCGGTGAGCAAACCCAGCCAGCTGTCCTGGGCCTAGTTGGCTACGTGATGCTCAGCGCCACCGATCTTCGCGGCGCATTCGAGCAGTTGATTCGCTACACGAATCTCCTCACCAACGGGGTTCGAGGCCGCTTGGAAATCCGGTGCGGCCAGGCCCATATCGATCTCCTGATTTCCGACAATGTGGACAATTTCCTCCACACTGATCCGCGCCATCCGATCGAGTCCACCGCAGCTACACTCGTGACCCTCGCGCGCCTTCTGAGCGGTCGGGCGCTTCCGGTCACGGCGATGGCCTTTCAGCACGCTGCCCCCACCGCCGCACACGAACACCGCCGTGTTTTCCGAGTTCCGGTCAAATTCGATGCACCCGTCACACGGCTATCTTTCGACGAATCGGCACTTTCATGGCCCGTCCTCCATGCCCACCCGAAACTCCTCGCCACCTTTGAGGCCGAAGCCGCCGCAGCGCTCGCGCGCTTAGGTGAAAATCAACCCTGGGCCGCCCGCACTCAGCAGGCAGCCGCCGATTTGCTCAAGGGAGCACTCCCGACTATCCAGGCCGTCGCCCGCATTCTAAAGGTTAGTCCGCGCAGTCTTCAGCGTTCACTCACGCACGAGGGCACTTCGTTTCGCATCGTCGTGGACGGTGTCCGCCGTTCCTTGGCAGAACGCTACCTCGCTCGTCCCGGCACGTCGCTCAATGAAGTTGCCTTCATCCTTGGCTTTTCCGAACCGAGCGCTTTCCACCGCTCATTTAAGCGATGGACGCAACAAACACCGCAGCAGTATCGGGCGTCGCTCACTCCGCCCGCCGCCGAATGAAGCTTACTCCCACTGCGACCATCCAGCCCGACAGCGCGATGTAGCCCGCCGGTGTCGCCAGCCCGAGCATACCAGGGTTAAAAGCGACCACGGTTGAGAATCCCTCCGCGAGACCGCAGGCGATAAGCACCGCCGCCCCTCCGCCCAGCGTGGCCTGCCAGCGCCCAAATCCCGGCCGATCACTCAGCTCCACCGCCAACAGCCCTGCCCACGCCACCGTGCCGAGCTGCCCGAGGTGTTCACCTATAGCAACACCTGCAAATTGATGCAGACTCTCAAACGCCACAATTGCGGCGGTCCGCGCTGCGTCGCTTGAAATCGGATCGGCAAATGTCCGCGCAAGTCCCGGCACCGCAAACACCCAACGAACCAGTCCCAAGGCCTGGGTCAGACCGGCAATGATTCCTGCCAACGTCGAAAGACGCAGCCACGTCGATCCACGCCGTCCGTCCGACGGTGCCAGTGCGTCATGCACCAGCACCGCCACCGGCACCA
>JAIYBI010000463.1 GCA_027488595.1 Opitutaceae bacterium
GCCATCGGGGTCAACCGTCGCGGCAGGCTCGATACGGTTTATCTTAACGCCAAAAGTGTCCTCGGGGCGGGTGTTGAACGCGACCTCGGCGCGGGTGCTGTCCGCGATCAAGTCCACATCGCGCTCGGGAACCTTCATCTCCACGTAGAGGCCTTTGAGCTGGGATATTTTCAACAACACGTCGCCTGCCTTCACCGGAGCTCCAATGCGCTCCCGTAGGTCGCCTTCGACCACCACGCCCGCAAAGGGGGCGAGCAGGGAGGAGCGATCCAGCCGGTAATTGATTAAATCCACCCGCGCCTGAGCCTGGGCCTCTAACGCACGCGCCGCGCGCAGGTCGGAGAGTTTGCGTTCCGCCTCGGATTTTTCGGCCTCGCTGGCGTAGCGCTGCCGCTCGGCAAGGGCCGAGGCCAGCTCCACGCGAAGGTCGCTGCGGTCAAGCTGCACTAAGAGCGCACCGCTGTCTACGAGGTCGCCCGGGCGCACATTGACCTCGCCGATGTAACCGTCGTAGGCCGCCGGCAGGTGCATCAAGGCATCGGCCCGCACGATGAAGCTCGCATTCACCCGGTAAGGCAGCGGCACAAAAATCGAGAATGCGAGCAGCACGGCTCCCGCGATCGCCGCCGCTTTGATCCACGTGTGTTTGGGGCCGAGGAAATTCACCAGCTCGTGCCGCGCCGCCGCCGCCCAGCGCGCACCGAACCAGCGATCGTGGCCATGCAGGTCGTCGAGTCGCCGCGCCACTTGGTCGGCGATCACCCGCAGCGCCAGCGCATCGTATTCGGTAAAAACCTCCTCGCGTTCGAGTGCGAGCACGCCGCGCACTTCACCGGCGACACGCACGGGCACGGTGAGCAGCGCCGCGACGTTTTCCTGCTCCACATACACACGGTGATCGCGCGCGATCACATCGGTGTCGGGCAGGAGCGGCCAGGCGATCTCTTCATCCTGGTCGCGGGCCTCCTCCATGGCGGCCTCAAGCTTCTGAACGGCCGACATCCGTTTCTCAAATTTATCGGTGCCGCTGATCGCGAGCACGCGCACATAGGGGCCTCGCACCCAGCTCAAGGATACGCGCAGGCAGCGGTGCCGCGAGGCCAGCTCATTGACCAACACCATCGCCACGGCAAGGAAGCGCGTCGGCACATTGGTCGCCGCGAGGATTTCCAGGGCTTGCGAAAAGTTAACCAAATCCCGCCGCGCGCGCTCCAGTTGGCGCTGACGCTGGTAAAGCAGTGGGGTGTCGGCCGCGAGTTTGAGCACCGCTAGCGCGGCCAGGGCATGGTCCGCCGCCGCACCCGGCAAGGCCTGCACCAGCACCACCACTTCCTTCGGGTCCCCGGTCTGCAAGGCGAGGAAAACCACCGCCGGCACCGACGGTCCGCCGCTCGGCACGAGCACGGAGCCGTCCTTGGTCGCCTTGGCCATCATGTCCGCGAACTGCGGTCCGCGCAGACCCACCGGGAAATCACGCCCGCCCGGCGCGGCCGCCGCCTGCTTCCACTCACCATTGATGTTTACCAGCACGACGCTCATGCTGCCGCTCACCAAACTGGCACAGGTCTGCGCGAACTTCGGCCAGAACTCTTTCACCGGTCCCGCAAAGGTCCGGCAAGCTTCAAGACCGCGAACCGCTTCTGCCGAGGAAACTACCGTGGGATTACTCATGCGAAATGTAAGGGAGAATGAAATTGGGCTGACAGACCTTTTAAAGCACTCACTGGCGGCGGACCGCCAAATTGTCTGAGCGCAGCATCAAACGGATGGTTGAAAGCGTGGGTGGTCTTGCTCAAAAAAATATGCACAGGGCCCGCTATAAACCGTCGGCAAATGGTAAATATCGAGACTTTTTTGCGACGCCCTCTCCTGTTTGTGCGTCCGTATCGCCGAGCCAAGCGCCTCGATTGCGGAAATCTTCACCGCAACCGTCACCCTATCGTAATATCAATGCGAGCTTGCGCCTTGCACAAGCAATCAGGCCGCGTTCTAGATGAGCGGTTCACCTCTCTTTCATGATATCACCTCGTTCTGTCCTGTCGTTCGCATTTGCCCTTCTGATCACGCCGGTCGCGCTCTCCGCCCAAGAGGCCGAGGCCACCCCCGCCCCAGGCACCGCACCCGAAGCCGCGCCGATCGCCTCCGCCGCACCCGCCGCCAGCGTGAGCGTGCATGAGCTCCTCGTTTCAGCCCTTAACAAAAATCTCGAGCTACAGGCCAAGCGCCTCGATCCCGTCATCCAAGGCTACCGCGTGAAGGGCGCTTGGGGCACTTACGATCCCGTGGTCTCACTCGGTGGCATTTACGAATACAGCCAAAAGCCGCAAAACTTCCGCGAGTTCCAGCTCAGCGGCAGCCTCTCCGACGGTGGCAGCGCGGCCCGTCTCTACGAGGAGCAAAACATCCGTCTTCAGGCCGGCCTCTCCGGTCGCCTGCCGACTGGCACTCAAATCGAGGTGGCCAACTCTTCCGCCAAACTCGAAAACACCTCGAACCGTCGCCCCATCTCCCTGACCTCAGGCAGCACCATCGGCGGACCTCGCTTCTACCCGGAGTATCAATCCAGCACGACCGTTACCCTCACCCAGCCCTTGCTCAAGGATTTCGGTCCCAGCGTAAACCTGGCCGAGGTCCGCCTCGCCAAGAGCGCGAAACGCGTCTCCGAGAGCGAGCTTCGCGGCACGGTCGAGAAGGTCCTCGCCCAGGTCTTGAACGCCAGCTTCGAGACCGTCTTCGGCCAGGATAACATCCGCGTGAAGGAGCAGGCCATCGAGCTCGCCGCCAACCTCGTGCGCGAAAACCAGCGCCGCGTTGACCAGGGCCGCATGTCCCCCATTGAGGTCGCCCAGGCCCAGGCGCGCCTCGCCGAGGCCCGCGAAGAGCTCATCATCGCACAAAACTTCCTCGCCCAGCGTCAAAACACCCTGCGCGAGCTCACCCGCGACGAGTTCGTTTTCGATGATCCGGCCTTCGTCATCTCCGGCGATCAACTCGCCCTGCCCGAGCCCACCGCCTCGCGTGATGCCCTCGTCGCCGCCGCCTTCGAACACAACCCCGCCTACCTCGCCGCCCTCGAGACCGCCAAGAGCGAGGACATCCGCATCGTTTACGCCAAAAACCAACGCCTCCCGCGCGTGGATCTGCGCGGCACGATCGGCTACACCGGCTTGGATAAAACCTGGATCTACAGCTACGGCGACTACAAGAACCGCGAGGGTCCGGATTGGAGCGCCGGCGTCGTCGTCTCCATGCCCCTGCTCGGTCTCGCCGGCAGCGCCCGTGTCAGCGAGTCCCTCGCCCGCAAGCGTCAGGCCGTTTACAACATCAAACGCACCGAGGTTGAGCTGCTCAGCGCCCTTGATACCGTTTTGCGCGACATCGCCTCCGCCCGTGAGCGCCGCAACCTCGTCAAAGACACCGTGCGCTTTGCCACCGATGCCCTCACCGCCGAGGAGAAACGCCTCTCCTCCGGCCTCACCACCAGCTACAACGTCGCCAACCAGCTCAAGGAGGTCAGCCTCGCCCGCACTCGCGCCCTCGCCGCCGACGTTGACCTGCAAAAGGCCCTCACCCAACTCTACTTGGTGCAAGGCGTGCTTTCCACCGAGCTCAAGGTCAACATCGTCACCGACGAGACCAAATCCTAAGTCGCGTCCCCTCCCCTCCCCTCGCCTTCACTTCCCTCGCCGCCCATGCCCTCTTTTTGCCGTTCTCTTGTCGCCGCCTCCCTGCTTCTCGCGGCAGCTTTCCCCGCCACGCTTCACGCCGCGCCGCGCACTTTTGATGGCCTGATCCTGCCCTACCGCGAGGTCGTCGTCAGCACTCCCGTGCAGGGCCAGATTGATACCATCCTGGTCAAAGAGGGCGACGCCGTCACAGCCGGCCAGACGCTCGCCCAGCTCACCAGCCGGCTCGAGTCGCTCGAAATGCTGCGGGCCAAGGTCGTGATGGCCAAAAAGGAATTCGACAACAAGGGTTCCAAAAGTCTCTTCGAGGAAAAAATCATCTCCGAGGACGAGGCCCTCAACCGCCGCAGCGAGGCCGAGATTTCCCGTCTGCAACACGATGTAGCCGTCGAGCTCGTTGCCCAGCGCACCATTAAAGCCCCCGCCGACGGCCTCGTAGTCGAAAAACTGCGCGAGACCGGCGAGACCGTCACCGCCACCCAGCCGCTTTTCCGCCTCGTGGATATTACCCAGGTCTTCGCCCAGATCTTTATCCGCGCCGAGGATCTTTCCCTCGTGGAGGTCGGCAAGACCCTCTCCGTCCGCGTGCCGGTGCTCGGGGCCGACGCCGTCTTCAGCGGCACCGTTGACTTCATTGATCCGCGGGTGGACGCCGCCAGCGGCCTGCTCCGCGTGAAGGTCCTCATCCCCAACCCCGCCGCCCGCCTCAAAGCCGGTCTGCGTGCCGAGGTCAGCCTTTGATCTCTCCGTATCGAGCACTCCACGTCCTCCTGTATTTCCATTGCACGAAACCGGGGCCCGTCTAACTTTTTCCACGTAAAACCATGCGACGTCTCCGGCCCAACCGCTTTTTACTCGTCGCGATTCTCGCTTGTTTTGGTTTCGCCCGCACCGCCTCGGCCCTCTCGGTCGAGGCCACGTTGGAGAAATCCACCGACCTGCAAACCTGGACGCCGGTCACCGTAACCACCGGTTTGCTCGATGCCCAGGGCCGCATCCTTCAGGATCCCGGCTCGACCGGCTTTTATCGGCTGAGCCTGGCTGCCGCCACGCCCCCCGCCGGCACAGTGGCGATTTTATCCGGCAGCTTTCTGATGGGTGATGCCCTCGATGGCACGAGCACCGCACCGGTTCACTCCGTTTCCCTGAGCGGCTACTATATTGAGACCAACGAAGTGACCAAGGCCCTTTGGGACGAGGTTCGCGCCTGGGGACTGGCCAACGGCTACACCGACCTGCCCATCGGCGTCGCCCGCGCCTCCAACCACCCGGTGCAAACCATCAGCTGGTTTGCCGCCGTCCGCTGGTGCAACGCCCGCAGCGAAAAAGAAGGCCGCACTCCCGCCTACCGCGTCGGCGGCGCCGTTTACAAAACCCTCACCGCCGGCACGGTCACCTGCGACTGGACCGCCAATGGCTACCGCCTGCCCACCGAAGCCGAGTGGGAGAAAGCGGCCCGCGGCGGCCTCTCCGGCAAACGCTTCCCGTGGGGCGACACCATCAGCCACGCCAACGCCAACTACATCAGCTCCGACCTCTACGCCTACGATACCGGCGCTTCCTCCCCCCCCGCCTACCACCCCACCTATTTCGATGGCATCGGCGAACTCTGCACCAGCCCCGCCGGCTCTTTCCCCGCCAACGGCGCCGGCCTCAAGGACATGGCCGGCAACGTCGCCGAATGGTGTTGGGATTGGTATGCCCCCGACTACTACGCAACGTCGCCCGCCACCAACCCCACCGGCCCAGCCACCGGCACCGCTCGCGTCGTTCGCGGCGGCTCTTGGGAAAGCTACGGCGAGAAAGTTCGCGTCGCGGATCGCGGCATCCACGACCCCGCTTTGGGCAACCTAAACACCGTCGGCTTCCGCTGCGTCCTTCCCTAAGCCCATGCGCGCCTCCCCTCTCCTCGCCCTCGCCAGCGCCGCGCTCCTTGCCCTGCTCTCTCAGGTTCAAGCCTCGGCCGCGCCCGTGGCCCTCGGCGTCGAAACCTCGCCCAATAGCCAGACTTGGACTGCCGTTCAGATTACCCCGGGCATGATCACCGCCGGGGGGAAAATCACCCTGCCCGACACCGGCATCCGCCTCGCTATCGGCCCCGTCGCCGGACCGCCCGCAGGCATGGTCGCCATCCCCGGCGGCACTTTCTCCATGGGCGATAGCGCCCTCCAGCAGAGCAACGCCGCCGTCCACACCGTCACCGTCAGCGCCTACAACATAGACGCCCGCGAGGTCAGCAAAACGCTTTGGGATGATATCCGCACCTGGGCTGCCGCCAACGGCTACACCGACCTCCCCGCCGGCGGCGGAAAGGCACCCAACCACCCCGTGCAAACCATCAGTTGGTATGCCGCCGTCAAATGGTGCAACGCCCGCAGCGAAAAAGAGGGCCGCACCCCCGCCTACAAGATCGGCGCGGCGGTTTACCGCACCGGCAACAACACTTCCGTGGCGCTGGATCTGGGCACCAACGGCTACCGCCTCCCCACCGAGGCCGAGTGGGAATATGCCGCCCGCGGTGGACTCGCCAGCAAGCTCTACCCTTGGGGCGATACCATCAACGCCACCCTGGCCAACTACGACGGCAACCCCACCTACACCGCTGACGGCATCGAACCCTACACCAGCCCCACCGGTGCTTTCGCCGCCAACGGCTACGGCCTCTTCGACATGGCAGGGAACGTCTCCGAGTGGTGCTGGGATTTTTACGCCGCCTCGTATTTCTCCCAGCCCGCCGCCGCCGGCCCGAATCCAGTGGGACCGTCCAACGGCCCGAATCGCCTCTACCGCGGCGGCGACTGGCTCTCACCCGCCACCAGCTCGCGCGTAGCCTACCGACCCGGCGACGGCGCACCGACCGCCTCCGGTCCGTTCATCGGCTTCCGCACCGTTTGCCGCTGAGTCCCACCCGGGCATCAGGGCGCGGCGAGGACCGAGTCCTACGCCTTCTCCATCTCGCCGAGCTTCGTCGTGGCCGCATCCCACTCCGCAGTGGCCTGCGCGATCAGGTCAGCCGTCGCACTGAGCTCGCGGTTGTAGTGGTGAAACTTTCCCTTGTCCGCATAGGTGTCCGGGTCCTCCAGCGCGGCGGTGATCTCGGCCTGCTTGGTCTCCAGATCCACGACTTTCTTTTCCAAGGTTCCGACGTGTTCGCGGAACTTGCGGATCTCGCTCGATGACGGCTTCGGAGCCTTCGACGCAGCCGCGGCAGCAGCGACGGGAGCCGCAGCCTTAGCCGCCGTCGGACGCGCATCAGTAAAGCCGGCCGTCAACGCGGCGCGGGCGTTGGTCGCCTTCGATTTTTCGAGGTAGTAATCATAGTTGCCCGCGTAGGACGTAAGACGGCCGCTGTGCACGTGCAACACCGTCTGGGCCAGCTCGCGGATAAAATGAACGTCGTGGGAAATGAAGACCAGCGTGCCCGTGAAACCCTTGAGCGCGCCGATCATCGCATCAATCGAGGCGATGTCCAAGTGCGTCGTCGGCTCGTCCATGAGCAGCAGATTCGGCGGATCCACCAGCAGGCGGGCGAGGTTGAGGCGGGATTTTTCGCCGCCGGAGAGCACGCCGACCTTCTTATGCACGTCGTCTTTGCGGAAGAGGAAACTGCCCAGGATGGCGCGGGCCTGCTGCTCGGTGAGCTGGTTCTCGTTCGTGCGCAGCTCCATCATCATCTCGAAGACGCTGGCGTCCTCGCGCAGGGTGTCGGTGCGCTGCTGGGCGAAATAACCCGCCGTCACGTTGGTGCCGAGTTCACGCTCGCCAGCCTGGAACGCGAGATTGCCGGCGAGAATTTTGAGGAGGGTGGACTTGCCCGCGCCGTTCGGGCCGACGAGCACGATGCGCTGGCCACGCTCGGCGATGAAGTTGAGATCTGAATACACCACGTGATTGCCGTAGGCCTGGCGAATGTGCTTCAGCTCGATGACCTTCAGGCCGGAGCGCACGGGCTGCGGGAACTTGAAGTTGATGCGCTTCAGCTCCTCGGTCGGCTCCTCGACCGCCGCGTCCTTGAGGCGCTCGATCTGCTTCTCCTTCGACTTCGCACGGGATGCCATCGAGGCCTTGGCGCCGAAGCGGTCAACGAACACCTGCAAATGCGCGATCTCGCGCTGCTGGTTCTTGAACTGGGCGAGCTGCTGCTCCTTGCGGGCCTCTTTCTCGGTCAGGAAATTGTCGTAGTTGCCGTGGTAGTAATGGAGCGTGCCGGCGCGCAGCTCGAGCATACCGGTGCAGAGGGCGTTAAGAAAGGCACGGTCGTGGGAGATCACCACCAGGCCGCCCGGATAGCGCGTGAGGTAGTCCTGGAACCAGAGCAGGGCCTCGAGATCGAGATGGTTCGTCGGCTCGTCGAGCAAGAGCAGCGCCGGTTCGGCGACGAGCAGGCGGGCGAGGTGGGCGCGCATGACCCAGCCGCCGGAGAAGGTCCGCGCCTGTTTGTCGGCGTCGCCTTCTTTGAAACCGAGACCGGCGAGGATAATGCGGGCGCGCGGTTCAAGGGTGTAATCAATGTCGTAGTTGTCCTCCGTAGGCTCGAGCGCCTTGCCCGAGGTCGCGATGGTAAGAATGGTCTCGTCGCCGGCCGGAGCGGATTCCTGGGGCAGGTAGCCGAAGTCGGCGCCGCGCTCCCATTCGATCGTGCCGGTGTCGGGGCGTTCCTCGCCGAGGATGAGCCCGAAGAGGGTGGATTTACCCGCGCCGTTGGGGCCGACGAGGCCGAGCCGGTCGGTGCGCGCAACAAACAATGATACCTCGGAAAACAGCTCGCGGGTGCCGTAGGACTTGGAAACGTCTGCAATGGTCAGCATGTGAAACCGAGCAAAAGATGCGTTGTCAGGGCGCGGCGCAACAAAAAGCCCGCAGACCCCGCCGGATGGGATTTCCCGCCGCCCGAGGATTTTTTGTGGCATCGCCCCCGCTTCCGGCCCTCACTCGGCTTTTTTCACGCAACCCACCACGACCATGGCCCACAAAGTCAAAGCCGCCAAACGCCAGACCCTGCTCACCGAGCTCATCAACGCCAAGCTCGCCGCCAAGAAGGGCCCGATCTCGCAATTTCTCGCGCACCACTACCGCCATTTCAACGCCGCCGCGTTGATTGACTCCGCCAAGGGCTACGAGGCCCACCTCAAGGTCGGCGGCAAGATGATGGTCACCCTCGCCGGCGCCATGTCCACCGCCGAGCTCGGCCTCTCCCTCGCCGAAATGATCCGCCAGGATAAGATCCACGCCATCGTCTGCACCGGCGCCAACCTCGAGGAAGACATTTTCAATCTCGTTGCCCACGATTACTACGAGCGCGTCGCCGGCTACCGCGATCTCACCGCCGCCGACGAGCAAGCCCTGCTCGACCGCCACATGAACCGCGTGACCGACACCTGCATCCCCGAAGGCGAGGCCATGCGCCGCATCGAGGCCGTCGTCGCCGAGGAATGGATCGCCGCCGATAAGGCCGGCACGCCCTTCTTCCCGCACGAGTTCATGTATAAGGTCCTCCGCACCGGAAAGCTGAAGGCGAGCTACATGATCGACCCGAAGAACTCCTGGATGCTCGCCGCGTGCGAGAAGAACCTCCCCATCATCGTCCCCGGCTGGGAAGACTCCACCTTGGGCAACATGTATGCCGGCCGCGTCATCACCGGCGAAATCAAGAACGTCCACACCGTGCGCACCGGCATCGAATACATGGCCATGCTGGCCGACTGGTATACCAAGACCGCCAAGACCCTCAAAAACGGCGAAGGCTCCATCGGCTTTTTCCAAATCGGCGGCGGTATCGCGGGCGATTTCCCGATCTGCGTCGTGCCCATGCTGCACCAGGACCTCGACCGCCCCGAAGTGCCGCTCTGGGGCTACTTCTCCCAGATCAGCGACTCGACCACCAGCTACGGCAGCTACTCCGGCGCCGTCCCCAACGAGAAGATCACTTGGGGCAAACTCGGCCAGAAAACCCCGAAGTTCATCGTCGAGTCCGACGCCACCATCGTCGCCCCGCTGATCTTCGCCTGGGTCCTCGGGCAGTAAAAAATCTTCTCCGTTCCACTCCGTCCCATGTCCGCCTCCGATTACTCCCTCGATACTGTTGATCAACGCGTCAGCTACGGCATCGCCCGTAACATGGGCGCCAACATCGCCCGCCAGGGCGGCGTGGAGATTGATCTCGGTGCCTTCCTCATCGGCCTGCAAGACGGCCTCGCCAACCTAAAGGCCCGCGTATCCGAGGCCGACCTCCGCGCCGCCTTCGAAACCGCACAGGAACGCGCCGAGGCCATCGCCGCCGAGAACTCCTCCAAACTCTCCGCCGTCGGTAACGCTTTCCTCGCCGAGAACAAAACCCGCCCGGGCGTCGTCGTCACCGCCTCCGGTCTCCAATACGAGGTGCTCCGCGCCGGCACCGGCCCCAAGCCCTCCGCAGACCAGACCGTCGAGGTTCACTACCACGGCACCTTGGTGGACGGCACCGTGTTCGACAGCTCCGTGCAGCGCGGCCAGACCATCTCCTTTCCCGTCACCGGCGTCATCCCCGGCTGGGTCGAGGCACTGCAACTTATGCAGGTCGGCGCAAAGTGGAAACTCTTCATCCCCTCCGCGCTCGGCTACGGCGACCAGGGCCAGGGCCCCATCCCACCCGCTTCCGTGCTCATCTTCGAGGTCGAGTTGGTCGGCATCCAGTGAGCCGTCCGCAGCCCGACTCCTCGGCTCCGCCTCCGCCCGAGTCCACCCCCGCGCGGGCTTTCACCGCCGTTTCCCCGCCCTCCGATCCCGTCGCCGAGCAACAACTCGCCTGGACGGGCGACGCCGTGCTCGCCCTCTTCGCGCGCCAGCACGTGCTGGCGCGCCTCGGCCGCATAGACACCCCCGCGTTTCTCGAGCTCACCAGCAACGGCTTTCTCTCCTGCCTCGGCCGCCCCACCCGCATCGAGGCCGAGATCGGTCTCGTCTACGAACGCGAGGGCCTCGCCGCCGCCTTCGCCTACATCGAGGCCCGCCTCCTTCCAACCTGGCGCACCCAGCAATCCCGCCGCGCCCGCCAGCGCTCGACCCGCTGAGCATTCACGCCGTTTCGCGTGCGTGCAGCTTGCAGGATTTCGGGCTGCGCATCTTCTTCGCCCATGCCCAACGCCCTCGCCGCCGAAAAATCCCCCTACCTCCGCCAGCACGCCGACAACCCCGTCAACTGGCTCCCGTGGGGCGACGCCGCGTTCGCTCGCGCCCGCGCCGAGGACAAGCCCGTCTTCCTCTCCATCGGCTACTCCACCTGCCATTGGTGCCACGTGATGGCCCGCGAGTGTTTCGAGGACGCCGCCATCGCCGAGCTGCTCAACACCCACTTCATCCCCGTCAAAGTGGACCGCGAGGAACGCCCCGACGTCGACAAGGTTTACATGGCCTACGTCCAGGCCCTCACCGGCCACGGCGGCTGGCCGCTCTCCGCCTGGCTCACGCCCGATTTAAAACCCTTCTACGGCGGCACCTATTTCCCGCCCGCCGACCGCCACGGCCGCCCCGGCTTCCCCACCCTGCTCAACGCCATCGCGAAAGGCTGGGCCAACGACCGCGCCCGCCTCGTCGCCGAGGCCGAGCGCTCCCTCGCCTCCCTCGCCGATTACCACACCGGCAAACGCGCCCAAGACCCCGCCCTCCCCGCCGGCCAGCCGCTCCACGAAACCGCCGGCGACGCCTTCGAGCGCGCCTACCTCCACCTCTACGAGAGCTTCGACGCCACTCACGGCGGCTTCGGCGGCGCGCCCAAATTCCCCCGCGCCTCCAACCTCGATTTCCTCTTCCGTGTCGCCGTGCTCCAAGGCCCCGCCTCCGAGACCGGCCGCACCGCCGTCGAAATGGCCGCCACCACTCTCCGCCACATGACCATGGGCGGCCTCCACGATCACCTCGGCGGCGGTTTCCACCGCTACTCCGTGGACGAGACCTGGCTCGTGCCCCACTTCGAGAAAATGCTCTATGACCAGGCCCAGATCGCGATCAACCTGCTCGACGCCCACCTCCACACCGGCGACGAACGCCACGCCTGGACCGCCCGCGGCGTATTTGATTACGTGATACGCGACCTGTCCCACCCCGCCGGCGGCTTCCTTTCCGCCGAGGACGCTGACAGCGACCGCGCCCCCGAGGACGGCGGCGGCCACGCCGAGGGCGCCTTCTACCTCTGGACCCACGCCCAGCTCGCCGCCGCCCTCGGCCCCGACGCCCCCTTCGTCTCCGCCCACTTCAACGTCCGCCCCGAAGGCAACATCCCACCCGGCCTCGACCCCCACGGCGAATTCGGCCCCGGCCAAAACATCCTCCACCAGACCCGCCCCCTCGCCGAGACCGCCGCCGCGCACAAGCTCACCCCCGACGCCGCCGTCGAGAAACTCGCCGCCGCCCTCGACCGCCTCCGCGCCATTCGCAGCTCCCGCCCCCGCCCCCACCTCGACGACAAGATCATCACCGCCTGGAACGGCCTCATGATCTCCGCCCTCGCCCGCGCCGCCATCTCCCCCGCCGAGGCCCTCGCCGACAAACGCCCCTTCCTCCTCGACGCCGCCCTCCGCGCCGCCCGCTTCATCGAGCGCGAACTCTACGACGCCCCCCGCGCCATCCTCTACCGCACCTGGCGCGAAGGTCGCGGTGCCAACGAGGCCTTCGCCGAGGATTACGCCTACCTCATCGCCGGCCTGCTCGACCTCTACGAAGCCACCTTCGATATCCACTGGCTGCAATGGGCCGAGCGCCTGCAAAGCACCCTCGACGCCCTCTTCTGGGACGAGACCGGCGGCGGCTATTTCAACTCCCGCGCGGACGACGCCAATATCATCCTTCGTCTCAAAGAAGACTACGACGGTGCCGAGCCCTCGCCCAACTCCGTCGCCGCCGCGAACCTCCTTCGCCTCGCCGCCCTCCTCGGCGACGCCGGCGCCCCGCTCCACGCCCGCGCCCTGCGCACCATCGAGGCCCTGCGCGGCCAATGGACCCGCGCGCCGCACGCCTTGCCCGCTCTACTCTGCGCCCTCGAACGCGCCCTCGCCGAGCCCGCGCACCTCGTCCTCGCCGGCGACCCCGCCTCGCCCGCCTTCCGCGCCCTAGCCGCCGTCGCCCACGCGACCCCCGGCCCCCGCCGCGCCCTGCTCGCCGCCGACGGCGGCCCC
>JAIYBI010000118.1 GCA_027488595.1 Opitutaceae bacterium
GCGATATTCGCGAGACCGCCTGCCGAGCACCAGACAGCCGAGCCTTTGCGGCTACGTAATACGAGGCCGGTGCCCTCGATGTTTTGCGCTGCTAGCACTGCGGCCGGGATCGATGTGATCTGCGTTGAGGTGCCAGTTAATTGAAGGACGGCCATCAAGCCGCCGCTAATCTCGCCACGATGATTCGCATGGATAGCCAGCAGTTGGTATGAACGGGCTGAAAGCCGGTTTGATGATTTTTGTGAGGACATAGGATCGAAAGGGCAGAATGCCCAACTCCGTCCTGCTCGTGGCCTGTGAGAGGCGGCGAAGCGCCCCGAAAACGGACCTGTTTCCGATCTCGCCAGACCGTTGGCTGGCTACGCTGTCCGCTACATAAACGCCTTCAGTGCTTTTTCAAAATCGGCTTTTTTGAGACGCAGTGGCCATTGCACCTGCGACTTGTCGCGTAACGCGTGTAGCGCGGCGAATGCAGCTACCCTGAAAAAATCTGAATGGCTAAGGCCCGCTTCTTTTGCGGCCAATATTAGGTCGGTTTTTTCTCTCGGCAGAATACGAACCGGCAATATCGCCGGTCCTGCTGGCGGCAGGTGTTTCGGGCGCCATCCGGCATGGATCACGATTCGAAGCGAGCGGGCACATTGGATGATAGCAGCGCTTACGCTCACCTCCATAGTTTCGGCGACGGTATGCAGGTTCTCCAAGGCATTGGCCGGAAGCTGGAATGAGGTGGGACTTGGGCGGGATTGCACCCGAGTAAATCAGGAAAATTTCACGTTTAATGCAACATCGGCTTGACACAGCCAATACCGCGTATTGGGTATGTCTTGTGTTCAGCATCCGTCCCAACATTTGTTTCCAACCGATCGCGGAGTTTTTCCCCGGTTCGAAATTGCCGGTTTTGATCAGCGAAGACTTTGCCTTGATGATTCGCGATTTGGTGGCGGGGGCTGCCGACGCGCAGTCTGAGGCCGCCAAAGATGCTGACCTCGTGGCGGCGGAGGTTCTTTGGCTAATCCAATTTGTTGGCGAGCGCCCGCACGCACTGCTGGCTGAATACGTCGTTACTGCGACCGATGCTTCTGACGGAAGAACCCTCAACGTATTGCTTAGCCGGAACTCCGCCGGGGTTCCGCTCCTCGGAGCATTATCCGACTCCATTCCGTCCTAATTGATTCACTTCTATGATCCCGACTCATCAATCTGTTCGAGCTTGTTCGGACCGCGTTTGGAGAAGTCCCGCCATACGTTCCACCATATCCCGGCATCTCAACCGTGGGATGGATGGGCCCGCAGTAGGGCCGGTGATGTGGCCGCCGGCCGTTCGGTTCGAGATCGATCCCTGGCTTCTGCATGAGGATTTCGCACGCTTGTGCCGCAGAGAAAAGGCGCTTTGCGAGAATCATTTGCCTGCGCTGGCTTCGATCAAAGGCGTGCTGGATGACCTTGGGTTTGAGCCAAGCAAAGAATCACGAAATGTCCGCGACGACTCGCTCAAACTGATGGGCGAGATGGATGCCATTGGACGGATTGATGATTTGACCGCGATCGTGGAACTCAAGGTGCTGCCTTATATCCCGAGACGCGCACGGACGGCGGACGCAGCTCAGTTGTTGTTGTATGCCATCGCCCGGGATGCTGCGGGCGACCGTTCGGAGGAAGTGCACATTGCGCTTTATGTTTTAGCTGGGGGGCCGTTTACCGCCGTGGCGCATGCCATCCCTGAGCCCGCTGAAATCGAACCCGTAGTTCATCTTACTCTCGCTGCTTGAACCCATCACCCATGAGCACAGTCGAACATACTTTTGAGCCACTCAGTCGAATCGGAACCGCTTACGCTGCGGTTTTTGCCTGCTTCGAGGAGGCTGACTTCGAATCAAAGCATTCCATTATTCTATCACTGGAGAATGTAGCCGCGTCGCTCGGTTTGCACTTCAAGGCGTTGGACGAAGAAACGGTGCGCACTGTGGATGAAATGCACGAACAGTTTCGGCACATTATTGAGATCGTTGCTGATGCACCAGAGGAGCAACGCGACCTTCTGACCGAAGACCTGGAGAAGGTCCTGGCGATTTACGCGCCTTTGTGGTGCGCGCGACATGTCGGAGCACATAAACTCTGGGAGCAGGATCCGGCTAGCTGGGAACGGCTCATGGGACGAATACTAAAGCACGTCGTCAAAAACCCAGTCGCATGCGCGCAACTCACATGGGGCATCGTTCAACATTTCAACGGGATTCGTGGCGCCGGTCGGAATTGATCCCCATGAATTGCCACGTGAAGTCTCTACGACCCGGACGAGCTTGGATCGAACTGACTGCTGCTGAAAAGGCGTGGCACCGGCTTTGGCCCCACCCGGTTCGGGCCACGTTTGATTGTATGACTGACATCCTTGAGGCCGCAGCAACGCACCGGCCCGAGCGACCCTGCGTGGAGGTTGTCGCAGTTTTTCTTACGCGCGTGCTACGTTGCCTCACGGATCAACCCGCTTTTGGAAACGTCGAGGAAGGGCAGGCGGAGGTCGTAGACGTGGTGTTTCAGGCCGGGGAAACCGTTCCAGTCATTCGGCTTGGTCTGCGGCGTGACGAAGATGGTAGCATTTGGATCGCGGTGCCTGGGGATTGGGTCATCCCGACAACGAGCACGCCCGATTCTGGAGAACCCGAGGCTGTGCTCAGGCTGGCAAAACAAGCTCACACGATGTTGGTGCGTTTGAGCGAGCAGGCTAAGTCGGAGCGTGAGGGTCTTTTGTTGGTAAGCTGGAAAGAACTTTTCGACGATCTGTCGCTGCCGTTTTGCAAGCCGGGTGGCTATGGTGACGGCCACGGGTGGCGCTTGGTTCAGGCACGTTTCGCCTGGGAGAAAATTGGAGCCCTTCAACCACGCGTTTTCATTAAAGCCGTGGCCCGCCTGCTTGCGGAACAAAATGGTTCTGCGCTGCTCCGCCTCATGCATGATGGGCGGTGGTATTCCCCGACGCGCACTGCGTTCGTCGCGGCTTGTTACTTGGCTGTCCAAGGTGGCTATGCACGTCGGACTAGTGCGGGTGAACTTGTCGCGGTGATCACGGATCCCAACGAGGTGGATGGCTCGAGAGCACACGAGGTGGTAGCGGTTACACCAAAACCCGCATCTCAACCCTCGATGCATCGTTCCCAACGTGAAGCCTACGCACGTGGTTTGTCTTTGGGGCAACTGCACTTTTCGGTTCGTCTCCAGAACCTTCCGCTGAAGCCGCGAACCTTCC
>JAIYBI010000422.1 GCA_027488595.1 Opitutaceae bacterium
CACGAGGTGGTGAAACTCGATTTCGTGAACCGGCTCTTCTCGTCGGCCCTGCTGCAGTCGGGCGGTGACATTCCCGAAGGGCACTACGAGGCGGAGAACATGAAGCAGACGGTGGTGCCGTTTAGGAACGCGATTTTCCTGAGCATCGCCTGCGGTTTTGCGGAGAGCGCCGGGGCGGAGGGTCTGGTGATCGCGGCGCACGGCGGGGACCACGCGATTTATCCGGATTGCCGCGAGGAGTTCATGGCGGCGATGGGTGATGCGATGCGGCTTGGCACTTATGCCAACGTCGAGTTGCTCCGTCCCTTTATCACGATGAACAAGGGCGAGATCGCGGCGCTGGGAACGCGGCTGGGAGTGGATTTTAAGCGCACTTGGTCCTGCTACAAAGGCGGCGCGGAAGGAGCGAGGCATTGCGGCAAATGCGGGACCTGCGTGGAGCGTCGGGAAGCTTTCGCGATGGCGGGGGTGCCTGATCCGACCGAGTATGTGGACGCGGGACCGCTGCCGGCGGCACCGGGCGCGGCGGCGGGAGGCGCGGGTGTATGTTGATTTCGGAGACGTTTTACTCGATTCAAGGCGAGGGTGAGTTGACGGGGGTGCCCTCGTTTTTCATCCGCACCAGCGGGTGCAACCTTCGCTGCTCATGGTGCGATACGCCCTACGCCTCGTGGCGGCCGGAGGGCACGCAGCGCACGGTCGAGCAACTGGTGGCGGAAGTGTGCGCGCAGCCCGGCCGGCATGTGGTGCTGACGGGGGGCGAGCCGATGATCGCGCCGGAGTTGCCCGCGCTGGCGGCGGCGCTGCGGGCGGCGGGATTTCATATCACGATCGAGACGGCGGGCACGGTGCCACCGGCGGGCATCGCGTGCGATCTGGCGTCCATCTCGCCGAAGCTGGCCAACTCAACACCCACGGTGGAGGCGGCGGGCGGGGCCTGGGCGGCGCGGCACGAGGCGACGCGCTGGCAGCCGGCGGTGGTTCGCGCATGGGTGTCGGCGTATGAGTATCAGTTGAAATTCGTGGCGGCGGAGCCGGCGGACCTGGACGAAATCGCGGCGCGGCTGGCGGAGCTGGTTGCCGGAGGGGCAAAGATCCCTGCGCACAAGGTGCTGGTGATGCCGGAAGGCACGACGCAGGAGCGGTTGCGCTCGCGGGCGGATTGGCTGGGCGAGGCGTGCAAGGCGCGCGGCTGGCGCTACGCGCACCGGCTGCACGTGGAACTCTACGGAAACAAACGGGGGACCTGAGTCGCGGCGCGGCGGTCCAACGCTCACCTAATGGCACGCAAACGAAGATTACTGCGGGAAAAATTACGCGAGGCGGTGCGCGAGGCGCGGCGTGAAGTGGCTTCGCGGCCGGTGCCGAAGAAGCTCTCCGAAGAAGTGGCGGGCTTGCGGGATCGTTTTGCCGAGGGACCGCTGACGCTGGGCGAGGCGGTGGTGGTGTTGCAGGAGCGGGCGTGGACGCTCGTGCTGATCTTGCTGGCGCTGCCCTTTATCACGCCGATCCCGCTGCCATTTCTTTCCACGCCATTCGGGCTGGCCATCGGGTTGATCGCGCTGCGGCTGATGTTGGGGCAAAAACCGTGGTTGCCGGAGCAATTGCTGGCGAAGCCGTTGCCGCCGGGTTTTTTTGGCGCGGTGCTGAAGTTTTCAGGGCGGGTGTTGCGCGTGTTGGAAAAGTTTTTGAAGCCGCGCTTGAGCTGGCTGGCGGAGACGCCGGCTTTGATGCGGGCGCACGCGGGCATGATGCTGCTGGCGGCTCTGGTGTTGCTGCTGCCCCTGCCGGTGCCTTTCACGAATGCGTTTCCCGCGTGGGTGATCCTGTTGATCGCGGGCGGGCTCTTGGAGCGCGACGGAGTGGCGATCACGCTGGGCTACACAGTGGGCGCGGGCGGGGTGGCGTTTTTCTATTTTCTCGGGGAGGCGGCGGTGAAGCTGGTCGAATTTCTCAAGGCCTGGCTGACGGGCGGGTGAGACGGGGCGGGCGTATGCCAGGCGACGCCGACTTTCAGATTTTAACGCAAAGACGCAGAGGCGCTAAGACACGCAAAGATTAAACTTGGGAACGGCAGTTCAAACCGACCACGGATTGTAACTATAAGAAACGTTTAGGAACATGAGTTAACCACGGATGAACACGGATGAACACGGATGAACACGGATTCAAACAGCCCTGTTGTTATCCGCGTTCATCCGCGTAATCCGCGGTTTCTATCGCCGGATTTAGGTTAGAACAGGTTCGGGGCGTTGCGCGTTCTGCGTCTTCGCGTCTTTGCGTTAAAAGGCCTGAAGTGTGGTGCAATTGGACTCAGACGCAGGGCAGATCGAGGATGACGTGCAGGCCGCGGGCGCGGGGGCCGGGTTGCAGAGTGAGACGGCCGCCGGCGATGGCGGCGACGGAGTGGACGATGGCGAGGCCGAGACCGAGGCCCTGCTGGTTGTGCCGGGCGCGGTCGAATTGAGTGAAGGGGGTGGTGGCTTCGGCGCATTCGGCGGGCGTCAGTCCCACGCCCAGGTCCACGACCTCAATGACGTAGCGGCCGTCGCGCAGGCTGCTGCTGAGGGAAACGGCCTGGCCTGGTTTGGAAAACAGGAAGGCGTTGGCGACCAGTTCGCTGGTTGCGGCGGAGAGGTGCGCGCCCTGAAGCGGCACCTGGCCGGGGGCGCAGTTTACGTAGAGGTCGGCGGTGCGGCGGGCTTCGCGCGCGGCCTCGGCGGCACCGGAGGCGAGGTGGGAAGGGGCGTCGCAGACCGGCGGCGTGGCGGGCGGGGTGGCTTTGACGCGTTCGAGCTCATAGTAGCGGATGAGCTTGGTGGAGAGCGCGAGCTGGCGTTCGACACTGATGCGGATGATGCCGAGCAGCTCTTTGAGTTCGCCCGGTTTGATGGTATCGGCCTCGGCCTCGATCAAGGTAAGGCCGCCCAACATGCCGTTGAGGGGCGTCATCAGTTCGTGGGCCCAGTCGGCGGCGACCTCGCGGCTGTGTTCGTGCACGAGAGTCTCGACCCGCTCGCGCAGAGGTTGCTGGCGGCGGATGGAGGCGGCGATGACGTTGATGATTTCGCGCTCGGTAAAGGGCTTGGTGACGAAATCGGAAGCGCCCAGCTCCATGCCGTGGCGCTGGGAGGAGCGGTCGGCGACGGCGGTGAGGAAAACAAAGGGGATATCGCGCAAGGCGGCGTCTTTCTGGAGGTTTTCGAGCACCTGGTAGCCGTCCATTTCGGGCATGTTGATGTCGCAGAAGATGAGGTCGGGGTGGCTGGCGGCGAGGGCGAGGCCTTCGCGTCCATCGGGTGCGGTGAAGACGGTGTGGCCGTTGATTTCCAGGATTTCGCGGAGGACCTCGCGTATGCCGGACTCGTCCTCGATGATGAGGATTTTCATAGGGATGGCGGCGGGCCGAGGGGTTTGCGGCGGGCGGTGACGGGCAGTTCGAACCAGAAACGCGCACCCGCGCCGGGCGTGCTGGTTACGCCGACCTTGCCATCGAGTTTCTCGACGATGCGGCGCACGATGGAGAGGCCGAGGCCGTTACTGCCGGCGCGCGCGGTGGAAATACGGGTGAAGGGGATGAACATGCGCGCCTGCGCCGCCTCGTCGAGGCCCGGCCCGCGGTCCTGCACCCAGAAGCGGGCGGAGCGGCCGTCCGCGCCGGTCTCGCCGCCCAGGGAGATGAGGGGATCGGCGCCGCCGTATTTGAGGGCGTTGCTCAGGTAGTTGACCCAGACCTCGACAACCCAGGGGGCGTAGCCGACGGAGGCGGGCCAGGAGGCGGGGAGCTCGATGCGGATGGCGTGGGGTTTGAGCACGCTTTCGAGGCGATCGAGGGCGTCGGCGACGAGTGCGCCCATGTCGAGCGGAACGGCCTCGACGGCCTGGCGCCGCACGCCGGCGAGGATGAGCAGCTCGTTGATGATATCGTTGAGCCGCACGGAGGATTTGAGGGCCTCGTCGAGCTGGCGCCGCACGGTGGCTTTGTCGGCGGTGTCGAGGACCATGCCGAGGACCTCGAGGCGGCCGGTGAGGGAGGCGAGCGGGTTTTTGAGATCGTGGGCGACGGTGTGGGCGAAGGCGTCGAGTTCATCGAGCAGGGCCTTTTGCTCGAGCCGGGCGGCGATGGAGTGGAGCACCTCCTCCTCGGAGAAAGGCTTGGTGATGAAGTCGGCGGCGCCGAGCTCCATGCCGTGGCGGGTGGCGGCGCGGTCCACCTTGGCCGAGATGACGATGACGGGGATGGCGCGCAGGGCCTCGTCGGCGCGGAAGGTGGTGAGCAGCTCAAAACCGTTCATGCCGGGCATGTTGATATCGGTGATGATCAGGGTGGGCAGAGCGCGTTGGGCGGTGGCCAGGCCCTCGGTGCCGTCTTTGGCGAGGAGGACGGCGAAGCCGTTTAGTTCGAGGATGTCGGCGAGGGTTCGGCGGACCGAATCGTCGTCCTCGATGATCAGGATGGTGACGGTGTGGAAAGGGCTCATGGCGAGGCGGGGGCCGGTTCGGCGGGGCGGGGGAGGGTGAGGACGAAGCGGCTGCCGCCGGCGGGCGGGGCTTCGCAGGTGATGGAGCCGCCGAGCAGGCCGCACATGCGTTTGACGATGTTGAGGCCGAGGCCGGTGCCCTTGATGACGCCGACATTTGAGCCGCGCTCGAAAGGCTCGAAGATGCGCTCGCGGTCGGCCTCGGGCACGCCGATGCCCTGGTCCTCGACGCTGATACGCACCTGCCCGGGTGTGAGGGTGAGACGGGTGGTGATGACGGAGCCGGCGGGGGAGTAGCGCACGGCGTTGCTGAGCAAGTTGGCGAGGATGTGGTGGAGCAGGTTGCTGTCGCTCAAGATGTGCCCGGTGCGGCCGGTGGCATCGAACTCGAAGCGATGGGCGTCGCGGTCGCCCAGGCGTATTTCCTCGATGACGTTGTGGGTGAAGTCCCAGAGATTGAGCGGGGAGAGGCTGACCTCGACGCGGTTGGCCTCGATGCGGTTCAAGAGCAGGAGCTCGTCGAGCATGTCGGTCATGCGGCGGAGGGAGGAGGCGATGCGGTCGAAGAGTTCCTCGCGTTTGGCGGGGGCGAGATGATCGAGATGGTTGTGGAGCAGATCGGCGGAGGCCATGGCGGCTGCCATGGGGGTGCGGAACTCGTGGGAAGTGACGGCGATGAAGCGCGACTTCATGACCGAGATCTGGCGCTCCTTTTCCAGCATCGCGACCATGGCGGCCTCGAAGCGTTTGCGCTCGCTGATGTCGCGGGCGAAAACGACGAACTCGCCCTGGCCGACGGGTGCGACGCGGAGCTCGGTGGGGAGCGGACCGGTTCCGAGGGGGAGCTCGGTCTCGAGGGCGACGGTGGTGTTTTCGGCGAGGGCGCGGTGGGCGAGCGGCAGGGCGGCAAGGACGAGGGTGGCGAGGTGGTTTTGCTCCTCCGGTTTCACCGTGATCGCGGCGAGCGGGGTGGCGCCTTTGGCAGGGCGGACGTCGAGCACGGTGCCATCGCTGCGGGCCCGCAGCACCAAGTCGGGGACCGATTGCAGGAGGGCCTCGATCTCGCGGGTGCGGGAGGCCATTTCCTCGGTGCGACTGGCGACGGTCGCCTCCAGCTCGGCGTTAAAGCGCTCGAGCCTTTCGCGGATGCGGACCTGCTCGGTGATGTCGCGCACCACCGCCACCAGCATGGGCTGGGCGGCGCGCTGGAAGGTGCGGATGCTGAGCTCGACGGGAAACACGGTGCCGTCGCGCTTGCGATGGAGGCGGAAGGGAACCTTCATGACTTGGTCAACATTGCTCCGGGTGGCGGCCAGGAGGGCGAGGGACTTATCCGGTTCGGCGGTGATATCGGCGGTGTGCAGGCAGAGTAGTTCCGACAGACTATAGCCGTAGGCGGAGACGGCAGCCTCGTTGGCCTGGACGATGAGGCCGCTCTCGGCCTCGAAGACGAGGATGGCATCGGATTCGAGGTCGAAGAGCTCGCGGAAGCGCTTTTCGCTATCGTGCAGCTCGACCTCGCGGGCTTTGCGCTCGGTGATGTCCTGCTTGAGGGCGACGTAGTTGGTGATTTTGCCGGTCTCGTCGGTGACAGGGGCGATGACCACCGACTCGTCGTAGAGCTCGCCGCTCTTTTTCTTGTTGCTGAGTTCGCCGCGCCAAATCTCGCCGCTGGTGAGTGCCTGCCACATGCCGCGGTAAACGGCGGGGTCGGTCCGGCCGGATTTAAGCACGCGTGGATTCTGGCCCAAGACCTCGGAGAGGCCGTAGCCGGAGACGGCGCAGAAAGCCGGGTTGGCGTATTCGATGTTGCCGTCGAGATTGGTGATGGCGATGGCGAGAGGAGCCTGCTCGACGATGCGGGAAAGCTGGCGGAGTTTATCTTCCGCGATTTTGCGCGCGGTGATGTCGCGGGTGACGCCGACGTAGTGGGTGACGGCGCCTTGGGAATCACGAGTGGGCGAGATGGTGAGTTCGTTCCAGAACGCGGTGCCATCCTTGCGGTAGTTGAGGATCTCGCCGGCGAACTCGACCTCGCGGTGCAAAGCGGAGCGAATCGCCTCGACCGTCGCCGGATCGGTGAGCGGGCCTTGGAGAAATTTGCAGTTGAGCCCCAGGATTTCCGCTTCGTTGAAACCGGAGATGGTCTGAAAGGCCTTGTTGGCGGAAAGGATGAGGCGATCGCGTCCGGTGATGAGCACGCCTTGGGAAATGGAGTCGAGCGCGGTGGCGCTGAGGCGTTGCTGGGCCTCCGCACGTTTGCGCTCGGTGATGTCTATATCCACGCAGAAAAACTCGTCCGGCTGGCCGGGCCGCCGCACCAAGGCGTGGCTGGAGTAAACCTCCACCTGCGAGCCGTCCTTGCGCCGCAGGGAAAGCTCGCCGGGCGGGATGGATTGCCCGGTGGCGGCCATTTGCCGTATCGCCGCGGTGACGCTCTGGTGCAGCTCCGGCGGAATGATGAGATCGAGGAGATTCCGGCCAAGGGCCTCTTCGGCGGTGTAACCGTAGAGCTGCTCGCTGGCCTTGTTCCAATAGCGGGTGGTGCCGTCGGCGGAGTAGCCTTGGATCGGCACGGCGGAGATGTCCTGGAACAGGGCGCGGAAACGCTCCTCGCTGTGGTGCAACGCGGCCTCGGTCTGGTGGCGACGCTCTTCAGTGGCGAACAGATCGAGGGCGAAGGAGATGTCTCCGGCGGTCTCCTCCAGCAAACCGACTTCGCGCTGCGCGAAAAAGCCCCTCTCTTCCGAATAGACAGTGAGCACGCCGACGGTTTCTCCCCCACGGCGCAAGGGCAGCGCGATGCTGGAGTGAAAGCCGCTGGGGGCCGCGCGCTCGCGCCACGGCGCGGTGAACGGATCGGCGAAAAAATCATTGCAGACATAGGTCCGCTCCTCGCGGAAGGCGGTGCCGCTCGGGCCCCGGCTCTCCGGCAATGCTGGATCGGATGATACAGTCAGGGTCGTGATGTAGCCAAATTCGTCGCCGGCGCAGGCGACGGGATCGAGGCGCAGCGTCACCGGGTTGAACAGGCCGATCCACGCGATGCGGAAACGGCCGGCCTCGACCAGCAAGCGGCAAATCTCTGAAAACAACTCGTGCCGGCCCTTGGCGCGCACCAGCGCCTGGTTGACCTGGCTGATGACAAAATAGAGGCGGTTGACGCGCTCGATCTCGTGTTCATGGAGCTTGAGCTGGGTGATGTCGCGGATGATGGAGAGCACATCGCGGCGACCCTCGGCCTTGATGGGGCGGGAGCTCACCTCGACAGGGAAGGTCGAGCCGTCCTTGCGGCGATGGACGGTCTCGAAGCGGACGCCGTTGGCGGAGACGGCATTGGCGAAATCCCGGTCGGTGGTGCCGGTGCTCCCGGCGGCGCGCAGCTCGCGCGCGGTGAGCTGGCGCAACTCCCCCAAGGTGTAGCCGTAGGTCTCGAGGGCGCGCTCGTTGGCATCGGTCACGCGCAGGTCCGCGTCGAAGAGCAGGATCGCATCGTTGGCCTGGCGCATGACGAGGGCGAGCCGCTCGCTGGCGGCGCGGGCGAGACTCTCCTGGGCGAGCAACCGGGCGGCGCGGGCGGCCCGGGCTTGACGCCAGCCATTTTGCAGAAAAAGCGCTCCGAGCGCGGCGAGGAGCGTAAAGACGCCGAGGGCCTTCCACGCCTCCCGTTTCAAGGGCGCGTAGGCCTCGGCCTGATCCATTTGGGCGATCAGCGTCCACGGACTGCCGAGCACAGGGCGGGCGACGCCGAGCACCGGCACGCCGCGATAGTCGGTGCCCTCCAGCAGGTCTGGCGATGCGCTGCGGAGGGCGCGCGCGGCCAGCAGGTGCGGAGACGCCAGCGGGGCACGAAGGTTGAGCGCGGTGGCGGCGCGGTGGCTGAGATCGTTGAGATACACGATCGAGTCGCCCTCCCGGCGGATGAGCAGTGTCTCCGCTGATTCGCTCGGAGAGGGCCAACTGCGCACGAGCGGAAAGAGCAGCGTCTCGGTGTCAATCGTGAGCAAAACCGCGCCCGCGAAGTCTTGCCCGTCTTCGCTCCGAACCGGGGCGAGCAGATCGAGGTGAACGTGGCCATCCCGGCCTCGATGCAAGTCTTCGATCAGCACATTGCGGGACGTCGTGATTTTTTCCCTGAGCGCGGGCGAGAGCTCGCGGTCCCACGGGGCGCCGGCCGGCACGTTCAGCACGGGATTCAAGGTGCGGTCCAGGACCACGATCTGTTTGTAGGCGTAGGCGGCGCGCAG
>JAIYBI010000039.1 GCA_027488595.1 Opitutaceae bacterium
AGAGGGCGAGCGGGTTGCCGACGGCGAGAGTCTGGGTGGCGGGCGGGGTGAGGACGGAGGGCGCGGTGGCGGCGGGGGGCGGGGGCGGGGCGAGGGGGAGGCCTGCGTCGTCGCGGTAGTCGAGGGAGCGGAGGTAGGTGAGGAGGTCGTTGCGCTGGGGCTCGGAGAGGGCGAGGACGCGGCGGTGGGGGTGGGCGGCGGCGAGGTCGTCGGCGTTGGCGAGGAGGATGGCGTTGAGGGCCCAGTCGTTGGGGCCGCGACGGATCTCGATGGTGTTGGCGGCGCCGGGGGCGAGGGTCACGTCGAGGACGAGCCAGCGCCAGCCGGAGGCCTGCCAGTCGTTGTTGGGGTATTGGACGAGGAGGTTGAGCGCGGTTCCGGGGGCGGCCTGGTTGTTGACGAGGAGGCGGGCGGTGGTGGGACCGTATTGTTTGATGTAGCGGATGGCGAGGCGGGCGGGGCCGCCGGTCAGGCCGCCATCAATGCCGGTGAAGCGGACGGCGTTGTTATCGGTGCCGGTGAGGGAGACGATGGTGCCGCCGAGGGCTCCGCGCAGGAAGCCGCCGCCGCCTTGGGCGGGGGTGTCGGTGGCGATGGCGGAAGGAGGGAGGCCGACGAGGGTGGCCTGGGCGGCGAGACGGAGGGTGCCGCCGGCGTAGGTGAAAGTATCGGCAAGAGTGTCGGCCTGGCCGTGGTGGAGAAAGCTGCGGGTGGCGTGGAGGCCGTGGAGGGTAGGGGTGTCTATGCCTTCGAGCGGGCCGCCGAGGCGGAGTCCGGAGAGGGCGGAGAGGGTGCCGGTGTCGTGTAAGAGAGACGTGGATACGGGGCCGCGAACGCTGTCGGTCAGGCCGGGGCCGGAGTGGCAAGTGGTGCAGGACTGGGCGTTGAAGATCGCGCGGCCGTTGAGGGCGGCGGCGGTGAGGGTGCCGTTGGCGTTGCGGGCGGGGCTGCGGGGCGTGGTGGCGGGGGTGAGGGAGGCGACGTAGGCGGCGAGGGCGTCGAGCTCGGGTGAGAGGCCGGCCTTGCCCGAGGCGGGCGAGGGGTGCTGGGCGGCGAATTGGGAGGGGGTGAGCGGGAGGAAACCGGTGCCTCCGAAGGGGCCGCGGATGTCGTGCTCAAAATCCTGGATCTCGTCGAAATTGGCGGACCAGTGGACGTTGCCGTGGGCGAGGCCGGAGCGTCCGCGCAGGTCGGTGGTGCGTCGGAGACCCTCGCCACGGCCGGTGAAATCCCAGACGCGGCCGTCGGAGCCGCCGTCCACGTGGCAGGAGGCGCAACTGATGTAGCTGTCGGCCGACATGCGCGGGTCGGCGGCGTTGTAGAAGATTTGTTTGCCGAGAAGGACATCGGGGGTGAGGGGCTCGGTGGCGACCGTGGGTGTGGTGGCGACGAGCGGGAAGGTGGTGCGGTTCTCTACCAGGAAGGGGGCGGCGTCGCGGCTGGTGACGGTGCGGCCCATGAAGTTTTGCACGTGGAGGCGGTTGGCGACGGGGTCGAGGAGGATGCCTTGGGGGGCGAGGCCGGCGGCGAGATCGAGGGTGAGGACGGAGGGGGAGGTTTCGGTGGAGCCGTTGACATTGTCGCCGATGACGGGGGCGAGGGAGAAGGCGTCGAGGCCGACGACGCGGTTGTTGCCCTGGAGGGCGACGAAGAGGGTGTCGCCGAGGGGGGAGTAGGCGAGGGCGGATGGGTCGGCGGAGTTGTCGAGATCGCGGCGGGTGTGGCGTATCTCCTGGTTGGATACGAGGTCGAGGAAGGAGACGACGGCGCGGACGGTGGTCTCGTGGGTGAGGTCGCCGACGCCGTAGAGGAGGCCGCGCTGGATGTTGTCCTGTTTGGAAGCGATGGCGGCGCGGGTGCCGTCGGGGGAGATGGCGATGGCGGCGAGGAAGTTGGGCACGCCGGCGGCGCGGTCGCCGCCGTCGGTGACGTTGGAGGAGGCGAGGCGGATGACGCGGGTGAGATTGAGGGCGGAGGCGGGGGTGGGGCTGGCGAAGTCGGCGACCTCGGCCTCGAGGTCGGGGGAGAGGAAGCGGGTGACGAGGACGCGCTGGCCGTTGGCGGAGATGGCGAGGGCGCGCGGGGTGGGGAAGGGCGTGGCGAGGGTGGCGGGCGCCGCGGCGGGGTTGGCGGCGGAGTAGCGGTGGAGCTGGGCTGAGCCGTAGAGGGTGACGAAAAGGGACTGGCCGTCGGGGGACGGGGCGACGCCGAAGGGGGCGGCGCCGTAGGGGAGCGACACGGTGGCGTGGGTGGTCCCGTCGGGATTGAAAATGCGGAGTTGGTCGGAGGTGTGGCAGGTGACCCAGTAACGGCCGGAGGCGTCGCGGGCGATGGAGCGGGGGTTGGAGTTCGCGCCGGTGGAGTGTTCGGCGAGTTTTGCGCCGGTGACGGCGTCGAGGACGGAGACGGTGTGGGCGTCGGGGTTGACGACCCAGAGGCGGCGGCCGAGCGGGTCTTCGCCGACGGCGAGGGTGGTGCTCTGGGTGGGGCGCGGGCCGGCGGCGGGGGTGGGGACGACAAGGAGGCGGAGGGAGTCGTTGACGATGTTGCCGACGGCGTCGCGGATCTGGACGAGGACGCGGGGGCGGCCGGCGGCAGGGAAGGCGAAGGAGGCGTAGGGGGTGGCGGACCAGGAGGTCCAGGTGCCATCGAAATTGAAACGGTAATCGAGCGCGCCGGTTCCGGTGGCGGCGGTGGTGACGGTCACGAGGGCGCCGGGGGCGGGTTGGTAGGTGTTGGCGGTGAGGCCGGTAACGACGGGCGGCGGCGTGGCGGCGAGGCCGCCTCCGGTGGAGAAACGGAAGGAGTAGGGCTCGATGAGGTTGCCGGCGGCGTCCTGGAATCCGATGTCGTCGGCGAGGTTGGCGGGGGTGCCGGCGTTGCTGGAGAGGAAGTTGACCTGGTAGGTGGTGGCGGCGGCGAGGCCGGCGTCGGGGGTGAACGTGAGCACGCCGGAGAAGTCGTGTATTAAGTAGCCCGATACGAAGGCACCGAGGGATTCGGGTTGTCCGCCGGAGGCGGGGATGACGGGGCGGACGGTGAAGTCTATTCCGTTGCGCGGGCCGCCGCGGCGCGGGTGTTCGTGGAGGAGGAAACTGAGCGGGGCGTGGCGCGGGTAGTTGGTGCGGCCGGCCTGGGGGATGTGGTAGGAGACGCGCGGGGCGGTGGTATCGGGGGCTTGCTGGTGAACCCAGACGGCCATGCCCTGGGAGAGGTAGTTGGCGGTGCCGTAGTTGATCGGGTAGCCGCCGGTGATCCAGAGATTGCCGAGGGCGAGGGACATCTGGGACGTGTTCACGCCGGTGGGAGCGGCGGGGGCGCCGGCGGGGACGGGCGGGACGGCCTCGTTGAGGGTGAGGGTGATGGGGTTGGCGTCGCCGGCGAGGAAGCGGGTCATATCTATCTTGCGGTTGTGGATGAAACCGAAGTTGTCCTGATAAACCGGATACGAGGCGTTGGTGAATCCCGGGATGGTGAGGCTGGCGGCGAGGGTGATAGGGCCCTCGGCGGCGGGTGTGCCGGGCGCGGCGGAAGCGGCGGTGATGTCGGCGGCGACGAGGATGTTGGTGGTGGAGCCGATGACGTAAAGACCGGTGCCGTCGGAGAAGAGGTTGGGCCAGTAGCCCTGGAATCCGCCGGGCAGGGAGGCGACGAACTGCGGGGTGACGGTGCGGGTGGCAGGGTTATCGAAGTCGTTGTATTGAAGCCGGTAGACAACCACGCCATCGCGGGCCGCGCCGCCGCTGCGGGCGTAGATGAGGAGATCGCCGAAGAACATCGGGTGCCAGTCGCCGCCGCCGTAGGCACCGACGTGGTCAAAGGTGGCGAGGGTGCGGATCTGGTTGTAGCCGCCGGCGTTGGTGACGCGCTGGATATAAAACGGTTCGTCGGGGGAGCCATACCACGGGAAAGAGGCGTTCCACGGGCCGGCCTGACCGCCGCGCAGATAGCCGACGCCGGCCTGGCCAAGATCGGGGATGCCGGCGGTGCCGCCGAGCTCGACCGGGCCGCCGAAGGAGGCTACGCGGAGGATATTGGGAAGCACGAGATTGCCGGCCTGGGCGCTACCGTGGGCATTCCAGCCGGTGTTTCCGAAATACCAGCTGTTGTTCGGGTAGGTGAGATTGAAGTCGTTCGGAAAACGGCGGACGGGGGCGGCGGGGTTGGAGATGTCGTAAACGCGGAGAAGGAGGTCGGAGCCGGGGCGGGCGCCGGGAACCTCGGGGCCGACGACGAGCCAGCCGTTGACGTAGTTGACGGTGGTGGTGCGGCCGATGGCTTCGGAGCCGTTGGTGAGGGGGTGGCTGAGCAGGGTGCCGGGGGCCTCGGTGCGGGGGAGGTTGAGGAAGCCGGTGGTGGTGACCTGGGCGCGGGCGGAGAAGGCGAAAAGGAAAAGGAAAAAGATCGCCGCAAAGAGGCGCGGGAGGCGCAAAAAGACGGGTAGGGTAGACATGGGAGAGGAGGCGGAGACTTAGGAGATTGTATGGAGCAGCGGATACGTCGGAGGCGATTCCTTAGCGTTGGAAAAACTGGTAAAAATTCCGGTGGCTTAGCGGCTGCGGCGGGCGACGGTGAAGGCGGGCGCGCTGAAGAAGGCGAGGACGGTTAAGGCGGCGAAGGCGGAGCCAGTGGTGAAGGTTGCGAGCAGGCGAAGGCGGAGAGGAAGCGATGGTCTCATGCGTGGGTGCTACGGGAACGGGCCGGGGATGTTACAGGCGGCGGTGATTTTTCGATTGAAGGGCCTGCGGACTTGCGGGAAGGCGCGGGCGCAACTCTAGTGCGCGGCGACGCCATGACGCCTGATGCTGCGCAAACCGTGTGGGGATTTCCGGCCACGAGCTGGTCGCTGGTGCGGCGTGCGCGGAGCGGAGACGAACGGGCGCAAGGCGAGGCGCTGGAGGCCTTGTGCCGGGCGTATTGGCGTCCGCTGTATGCGTATGCGCGCGGGCGGGGACTGGCGCGGGCGGATGCGCAGGATGCGGTGCAGGATTTTTTTGCGACGGCGCTGCGGCGGGAGCTTTTTCAACGCGCGGAGGAGACGGCGGGCAAACTGCGGACCTTTTTGCTCACGGCGCTGAAGCATCATTTGCAGGACCGGGCGGCGAAAGAAGGCGCGGCGCGGCGGAGGCCGGAGGGCGGCTGGGCGGATATTGATTTCGAGGCGGCGGAGGCGGAGTGGGCGCGCTCGGCGGCGGGCGCGGCGGGGGCGGGGCCGGATGCGGCCTTCGAGCGGCAGTGGGCGCGGGCGCTGCTGGCGCAGGCGATGGCGAGGGTTGAGGCGCGCTACGCGGCGGAAGGGAAACGGGAGGTTTTTGGGGCATTAAAGGGCGAGGCGCTTGAGGCGGCGGAAGGGGAGAGCGAGGCGGCGAAGGTCGCGGTGGAGCTGTCGGCGGGGGCGAGACGCGTGGCGTTGCACCGGCTACGGAAGCGTTTTGCGGAAGCCTTGCGCGAGACGGTGGCGGCGACTTTGCCGGAAGGGGGCGACGTGGATGCGGAGTTGAGGGAACTCGGGGCGGCCTTGGCGGAGGGGCGGGCGTGAGCGACGACGGGCGGCCGAAAAGCGGACCGGACCAGACGGGCGAACTGCTTGCGCGAGGGCTCGCGCCGGCGGGGGCGTGGGTGCCGCCGGCGGCGGAGTCGTTGGCGGAGGCGTTTCCGGGATTGCGGGTGCGGGCTCTGGCGGGCCGCGGCGGCATGGGCGCGGTGTATCGGGCGGAGCAGACGCGGCTGGGGCGGACGGTGGCGGTAAAGATTTTACCGCCGGGGGTGATGCCGGATCCGATGGCACAGGAACGCTTCGAGCGCGAGGCGCGGGTGCTCTCGGAGATTGATCACCCGCACGTGATGAGGATTTACGATTTCGGGGCGCTGGCGGACGGGACGCTCTATTTGGTGTCCGAGTGGGCGGAGGGCGGGGACCTTGCCAAGCTACTCGGAGAGCAAGCCCACCCGGCGGCGAAAGTTTGCGAGTGGGTTGGGCAGATCGCGGGCGCGCTCGATGCGGCGCATGCAAAAGGCGTGGTTCATCGCGACCTCAAGCCGGCGAACGTGCTGGTGCGTGCGGACGGGAAGCTGGCCTTGGCGGACTTCGGGCTGGCTTACGCGCAGGGGGCGGGCTTCACGACGGCGTTGACCATGAGCGGAACGATTTTCGGAACCTTTGACTACATGGCTCCCGAGCAAATGGGCACGGATATGGCGATCACGCCGGCGACGGACGTGTATGCGCTTGGGGTGATGACCTATCTGATGTTGACGGGGCGTCTGCCAAGAGGGGTGTTTGTGCGGGCGTCGCGACTGGTGCAGGTGCCGGCGGCGGTGGATGCGTTGATTGACTCGGCCCTGGCGAATGAGCCTGGGCGAAGACCGCGCACGGCGGGGGAGTTTGGGCGACGGCTGACCGCCGCGTGCGCCGAACGTGGGAAACGGAAGCGCTTGGGATGGATTTTAGGCGGCGGGGTATTGGCGGTGACGGTGGCGTTTGGTGTGAGCGGACGAGTTGGCGAAAGCGAACGCGGTGAGGCGAGCCCTTCGCCAGCCCCTCTGCCGACGCGGCCCGCGATGAGGGAAGATGCCCCGACGGCAAATGCCACGGCGCAGATTCCAGAGGAGATACCGCCGGCGACGTCGCAAATTCCAGCGGAGATTGCTCCGATCTTAACGCCGATTCCCGAGCCTCCAACCGTGCCTGCTTCGCCGCCCGCCACCTCGCCTGCGGTTGTATCAGCTCCGGCGGAGACGGCGACACCTTGGACATGGTTGTTGCCGTCGGTGCGGCCGGCGCAGAACACCGCGAACGGTGGTTGGACTCTGCGTGGCGGGGAATTGGTGTCCGATGCGGCGGTGTGTGCGTTGAGGTTGCCGGTCACGGTGCCCGCGAACAACCGCTACGATGTTGCGGTGGAGTTCACGCGCACGGCGGGACGGAACTCGGTGGGGGTTTTTCTGCCCACGAGCTCAGGCGCGGGAGTGTTTGAGTTGGACGCCTGGGATCAAGGGCTGGGCGGCATCCAGATGATCAACGGCCAGGATATGCGAGCACACGGGGAGCATTTCCCAGCGACCCTGCGCAATGGCGAACGGGTGCAGCTCATTCTGCAAGTCCGCGGGGCCCGGGTGGAGGCCTTGGTCAACGGAGTATCGCGCCGGAGCTGGGATCTCACCGGACGGAGTTTTTCGAACAACCGGATATGGGAGGCGGGGGCGGATATGAAGCTGGGGCTTTGCTCGTGGCGGAGCCCGACGATCTTTCACCGTGTGGCGTATCGAGTGGTGCAATGAGCGGTCATTCCTGTGGATCGCCGAATGATTCAGAGGGAACTTCGGGTTCGGCGATGAGCGGG
>JAIYBI010000187.1 GCA_027488595.1 Opitutaceae bacterium
TGCCGTTCGTGCTAGTATAAGCTTAAGCCGTAGGTTCCATAAAATCCGCTGTTCAAGCCTCCTTCCCGCAAGACTAGCACTCCTTCCACTGCCGAGCGCCTCACAATACTCCTTTAGTATTAGGTTTCCGGCATTCCGCCTGCAATAGGGTCAACCAGACACTCTTCACCTGTGAACATTCCCTCCTATCCTCCTTCCCTGTCGCGACCCTCCAACAGGATCGCCGCCAACCGCCTGCCCGGCTTCACTTTGATCGAGCTCCTCACGGTCATCGCCATCATCGGCATCCTCGCCGCGATCATCATTCCGGTCACCGGCGCCGTCCGCGAATCCGCCCGCACCGCAAAGTGCGGCTCCACCCAGCGCCAGATCGCCCTCGCCATCCTCCTCTACGCCGGTTCCAACCGCGAGACCCTCCCCGGTCCCGTAAATCGCGACATTTCCGCTCCGCCCCCCGGCACCGCTTTGAGCGCCAACACGGTTACCCTCCGCGACTTCATCCAACCCTACATGGGCGATAAGTCCGATGGCTTCTGGGTATGTCCCTCCAACTCAGCCGCCGCCGACGCAAACAACGACCCCACCCAGCGCTTTGTCTACTTCCTCAACAACGGAAACACGATCCAACCAGGCCGTCCTTTCGGCAATCCCACCACCGGCGCTAAACCCACTCAGCTCGGCAAGATTACCACCGCCCGCACCGCCGTCTCCACCAGCATGCCGCTCTCGCGAATCTGGATGCTTGCCGATATCGATAGCCGTAACTTCGGCTCGGGCTCCCCAAGCTTGGCCGGGAAAAAAGTCCCGCCTCCTCACAAGGACGGTCGCAACTATGCGTTCTTCGACGGCCACGTGGAATACCAGAAGATCGGCGCAAGCACCGGCGCGGGCGGCTTTTTGCTCAGCCCCGTCGGCGTCCCTGACGACCCGCTCTAAAGCGTGCGAGTCCTTGTTTTCCTAATCTCCTTATTCGCACTCCTCGCCAGTGCGCAGTTCGCCCTCGCCCAACGCCCGACCAAGCCGTCCGATCTCACCAACTACTTTACCGGTAGCACGGTTGACGACTCCAACAGCCCCGTCGGCGGCCCTGCCATTCTCCTCATGGGCGGAGGCTCCGAAGTAGACGCCGCCTTCTCCACCCGCGCCTTCCCGATCATCAACGGCGGCGATATCGTAGTCCTGCGCGTCACCGGAACCAACGGCTACCAATCCTACTTCAGCAGCACGATCCCCGCCCTCATCCCGTCCGGCACCCGCGCCGCCCTCACCCCCAACTCCGTCGAGACCCTCATCGTTGATAGCCGCACCAAGGCCAACTACGACTACGTCCGCTACGCCCTCGACCGCGCCGAAATGATCTGGATGGCCGGTGGCGACCAAAACGACTACACCACTTTCTGGAAGGGCACCGCCGTCGAAACCGCCCTCCGCGCCGCCTACGCCCGCGGCGCCGTGCTCGGCGGCACCTCCGCCGGTGCCATGGTCCTCGGCGAATACATTTACGACCCGTCTACCACCGCCGTCATCAGCAGCGAAGCCGTCGCCAATCCCTACCGAAGCAGCGTTACGATCTCCACCGATTTCCTGCGCATTCCCACCCTTTTTGACACCCTCGTGGACGTCCATTTCGCCAACCGCGACCGCATGGGCCGCCTGCTCACTTTCATGGCCCGCCTCCGTCAGGATGCCCGCACTTCCCTCATCACCGGCATCGGCATAGACGAGAACACCGCTCTCTTCGTCAACTCCGCCGGCCTCGGCACCATGCTCGTGGATGGCAGCGGCACCGGCCGCGCCTACATCCTGCGCGAGGACCGGCTCGACACCGCCCGCACCCGCGTCGCCTCCGGTCAGACGCTCATCTACGAGCGCATCCGCCGCACCAAACTTGCACCCGGCCAGACCTTCGACTTCGCCACCGGCACCAACAACGGCACCACCACCTTGCTCACCGTCAACGGCACTGTTCCCGCCAGCCCCTATTGAGTTTTCGTGCATACCCCGCACAAAGTCCGCCTCCCCTCCAGCCCCACCCTGCTTCGCGCCGGGTTCATCGGGCTTTGCCTTTGCCTCGCTCACGCCGCTTCCGCGCTCACCGTCGTCGAAACCTGGAACTTCGACGACGTCTCCGCGCGCAGCCTCAACCTCGCGGTCAACAGCGCCGCCGGCCGCACCGCAGCCTCGGCTCGCTGGGATGTCGCCATCCCCGGGCTCACCACCACCGGCACCGGCGCCCTCCGCATCCGCGACGCGGCAGACGGTGGCCCGGGCCGCCGCACCACCTTCGTCAACCTCGCCTCCACCACGACGTCCGGTGCCATCAGCCTGCGGCTCCGCCTTGATGCCTGGAACCTCGCGACCGTCTCCGGCGCAACCCCGCCGCGCCTCGAACTCAGCTTCATCCAAGGCAACGCCCTCGTCGCCGCCGAGCTTGTGCTCGAAGCCACCGCCACCGGCGTCCGCTACGGCTGGCGTAGGGAAGGCACCACTACAAAGTGGGACTCCACTCTGCTCTCCGCCGCCTCCGCAACCGCGACCGAGCTACGGCTCACCCTGGACCTCGCCTCGCGCCTGCTGGTGCTCACCCGCCCGATCTCCGGCCAACCCGATGAAGTCGCCGGTATCGCCGCTCTGCCAACCGCCATCACCAGCGTAAACTCCCTCCGCTGGGCCTGCCGCGGAGATTTCACCGCCGCCGGTGACACCACCACCCGTTACCTCGATGTCGGTCTGCTTCAAATCGAGTCCGGCACCGCCGCCGAGTTCTCCGGCTTCGCGCCCGGCGCGGAAGGGCAAGCCGCCCTCCTCCTCGCCGCCCTCGGCCAGGAGCGCACGGATATCGTCAACGCCGATGCCTACCCACGCCTGACCGCGACGAGTGGCACGACCTTCGACTTCCGTTTTTTCCGCGCCCGCGCCGACTTGGATTACGTGATCGAGACGTCCCCCGACCTCGTTACGTGGACGGTGGCCAGCACGAATGCCGGCACGCCCGACGCCTGGGTAACGGTTCCCCTCACCGCCGCCCCCGGCGAAAACGCCCGCCTCTTCGCCCGCCTCCGCGTCAACGTCCCCGCTCCCTGATCCGTTCGCGTTCATCGCGTGTCCAACGCTCGCGAATGATCTCGCCTCGTGTGAGGCCGCTCCGTCTCTGCTTCGCAGCGCTCCGATCCGGCTTCGCGCCCGAATGTGCCAGCCCGCCTAAACTACAACTTAGGCTGTAGGCCGATGGTATTGAACATGCAATTACACGATGTCCTTCAATCCACCATGAAAACACAATTCCTCCCTCCGGGTCTCGCCACCCTCGCGGTCTCTTCTCTCTTTCTTTCAACCGCCGGCTCTGCTTCCGCCCAACCGCTCCAGTCCTGGCAGTTCGAA
>JAIYBI010000578.1 GCA_027488595.1 Opitutaceae bacterium
CACGGCACGAGCCGTCGCCGTTCTTACTTGTTGAAGAGCGCCTCGATGTTGTCGCTCTCGACGTCAATATCCGCGAAAAGCCAGGACGAGAGGTAACGCTCGGCGCACGAGGGAATGATTGCGACGATGGTCTTGCCCTTGTTCTCGGGACGCTTGGCCAGCTCGAGGGCCGCCCACACGGCGGCACCGGATGAAATGCCGAGAGGAATGCCATCCGTCGTGCTGACCTCTTTCGAGATGGGGCCGGAGTCGGATTCTTTGACCTGGATGATCTCATCAATGATCTTGGTGTTCAGCACCGCAGGCACGAAGCCGGCACCGATGCCTTGCAGCTTGTGCGGACCGGCGGCGCCGCCGGAGAGCACGGGCGAACCGGCGGGCTCGATCGCCACGATTTTCACGCCGGGTTTCTTCGCCTTCAGCACCTCGCCGACACCCGTGATGGTGCCGCCGGTGCCGACGCCGGAGACGAGGATGTCCACCGCGCCATCGGTATCGCGCCAGATTTCCTCGGCGGTGGTCTTGCGATGCACGGCGGGATTATCGGGGTTGGCGAACTGTTGCAGAATGACGCTGTTGGGGATTTTGGCGTTGAGCTCCTCGGCCTTGGCGATGGCACCCTTCATGCCCTTCGGTCCTTCGGTGAGGACCAGTTTCGCACCGAGAATCTTGAGGAGCTTGCGGCGCTCCATGGACATCGTCTCAGGCATGGTGAGGATGAGCTTCAAGCCCTTCGCGGCCGCCACGAAGGCCAGCGCGATGCCGGTGTTGCCGGAGGTGGGCTCGATCAAAATCGTGCTCTGGTTGATGCGGCCACTCTTCAGCGCCTCCTCGACCATGGCGTTGCCGATGCGATCTTTGACCGAGGACAGCGGATTAAAAAATTCCAGCTTGAGCAAAATGGTGGCTTGGGCGCCATGAGCGGCGGCGGTGCGGTTCAGGCGAACCAGCGGCGTGTTACCAATCGTTTCCGTGATGTCGTTATAGATACGTGCCATGTTAGGTATGTGGGTTAACTTACTAAGGATTAAAACTCGTAGCGCCGGCTTTGGCAACCGTGAAGTGCGCCATGACCATTATTTCCATTCTAAAGTTCCTATGCCTCGACCGTTTTAGCCCCTCGCTGATTGAATAAACTACAAATGTTAGTTGACCCTAATATTATCATTCTCACTTATATCTTCGCGTCCCACCATGCACCTAAGATCCATCCTCCGCATCGTCCTGACCCTTTTGCCCGCCGCCGCGCTCCACGCCGCCGAACCCGCGCCCGCAAAACGTATTCACGTGCTGACTACGTTCACCATTATCGCCGACATGGCCTCGAACGTCGCCGGCGACCGCGCCATCGTCGAATCCCTCACCAAACCCGGCTCCGAGATCCACGGCTACGAGCCCACCCCGCAGGACATCGTCAAAACCCAGCGCGCCGACCTCGTGCTCTGGAACGGCATGAATCTCGAGCGCTGGTTCGAAAAGTTTTTCGTCAACATCAAGGACGTGCCCTCCGCCGTGCTCACCGCCGGCATCGAACCCATGTCCATCAGCGCGGGCCCCTACTCCGGCAAACCCAACCCCCACGCCTGGATGTCCCCCGCCAACGCTCTCGTCTACATCGAAAACATCCGCGCCGCCCTCGCCAAGGCCGACCCCGCCAACGCCCCCGCCTACGCCGCCAACGCCGCCGCCTACACGGAAAAAATCCGCGCCCTCGACGCCCCGGTCCGCGCCCAACTCGACCGCATCCCCGCCGCCCAACGCACCTTGGTCACCAGCGAGGGCGCCTTCTCCTACCTCTGCCGCGACTACGGTCTGAAACAGCTCTACCTCTGGCCCATCAACGCCGACGCCCAGGGCACGCCGCAACAGGTCCGCGCCGTGATTGATGCCGTCCGTCGCGAAAAAATCCCCGTCGTTTTCAGCGAGAGCACCATCAGCCCAAAACCCGCCCGCCAGGTCGCCCGCGAGACCGGCGCCCGCTACGGCGGCGTGCTCTACGTTGACTCGCTCACCGGCCCGGACGGCCCCGCCCCCACCTTCCTCGCCCTGCTCGAAACCAACGCCCGCACCATCGTCGCCGGCTTCCTGGGGGAGAACGCCACGAAATGAGCACCGCCCCGGAAACTTCCGCCGTCGCGCCCCTCACCCTCGCAGCCGAGCAGGTCTCCGTCACCTACCCCAACGGCCACACCGCGCTCACCGACGCCACCTTCACGCTCTCCGGCGGCACCATCTGCGCCCTCGTAGGCGTCAACGGCTCCGGTAAATCCACCCTCTTCAAGGCCCTCATGGGCTTCGTTACCCCCACCGCCGGCCGCGTCACCATAGCCGGCGCCCCGGTGCGCGACGCCCAGCGTAAGGGCTGGGTCGCCTACGTTCCCCAGTCCGAGGAGGTTGACTGGACCTTCCCCGTCAGCGTCGCCGACGTCGTCATGATGGGCCGCTACGGCTACATGAATTTCCTGCGCAGCCCACGCGCCGCGGATCGCGAGGCCGTCGCCGCCGCTCTGCAACGCGTGGGCCTCACCGATCTGCGCGACCGTCAGATCGGCGAACTTTCCGGCGGGCAAAAAAAACGCGTCTTCGTCGCCCGCGCCCTCGCCCAGCAAGGCCGCGTCATCTTGCTCGACGAGCCCTTCACCGGCGTGGACGTGAAAACCGAGGAAGCCATCGTAACCCTGCTCCGCGAACTTCGCGCCGAGGGACGGCTCATCCTCGTCTCCACCCACAATCTCGGTTCCGTCCCCGAGTTCTGCGACCAGGTCGTGCTCATCAACCGCACCGTGCTCGCCTGCGGCCCCACCGCCGAGGTGTTCACCGCCGCCAACCTCGCCCGCGCCTTCGGCGGCGCGCTCCGCCACTTCGACCTCTCGCGCTCCACCGTCGAGGCCCACGATGGGCGCCAGGTCACCGTGCTCACTGACGACGAACGCCCCCTCGTGCTCGGCCAGGGCGGCCACCTCGAATACCGCGACCGCGCCGCCCACGAAAAACTCGTCGCCGACCGCGAGGCTGCGAAGGCACCCAATCCCGCCCCATGAACGCCACGCCTTTCCCATTCGTCATTGGACATTGGTCATCGGTCATTTTCACGCAGTGAACCACCTCCTCGAGCCCTTCCGCTACGACTACATGCTCACCGCCCTCTGGGTGAGCGCGCTCATCGGCGCGGTCTGCGGACTGCTCTCCGGCTTCGTCACGCTCAAGGGCTGGTCGCTCCTCGGCGACGCACTCTCCCACGCCGTCGTGCCCGGCGTCGCCCTCGCCTACCTGGCCGGCCTGCCTTTCTCGGTCGGCGCCTTCACCAGCGGCCTGCTCGCCGCCGCCGCCATGTCCTTCGTGAAGCTCAAAACCCCGGTGCGGGAGGACGCCGTGATCGGCGTCGTGTTCACCGCGTTCTTCGCCTTCGGCATCCTCTTGATCTCGCTCTACCCGACGGAGCTCGACCTCAAGAGCATCATCTTTGGCAACATCCTCGCCATCGCGCCCGAGGATGTCGTGCAGCTCGTCGCCATCTCCGTCGTCTGCCTGCTCGTCATCGCCCTCAAGTGGCGCGATCTGCTGCTCTTCAGCTTCGACCCAAACCAGGCCCGCACCCTCGGCCTGCCCGTGCGCCGACTGCACCTCACGCTGCTGCTGCTGCTCTCCGCCACCACCGTCGCCGCGCTCCAGGCGGTCGGCGCCGTGCTGGTCGTCGCGATGCTCATCACCCCCGGCGCCACCGCCTACCTGCTCACCGACCGTTTCGGAAAACTGCTACTCATCGGCTCCGCCCTCGGCGCGGTCACCGCGTTCGCCGGAGCTTACGCGAGCTACTTCCTCGATGGAGCCACCGGCGGCTGCATCGTCGTGCTTCAAACGTTTTGTTTCCTCATCGCCCTGGTCTTCGCGCCCAAACACGGCCTGCTCGCCAGCCGCCGCGCGCGCCACGCGAGCCGTCTCGCGCCGCCGCTAGCAACCTGACCCACGCCGCCCCCTTTCCCCGCCATGGAAACTCTCCTCCAACCCTTCCACCACGCCTTTATGCTCCAGGCCTTCGCCGTGGGCGGGCTGGTCGCCGCCGTGTGCGCGGTGCTGTCGTGTTTCCTCGTGCTGCGCGGCTGGTCGCTGATGGGCGACGCCGTCTCGCACGCCGTGCTGCCGGGCATCGTGCTGGCCTACTCGGCCGGCCTTCCGCTGCCGGTCGGGGCCTTCGCCAGCGGGCTGCTTTGCGCCACCGCCACCGGCTGGATCAAGCGCCACACCCGCGTCAAGGAGGACACCGTCATGGGCGTCGTGTTCACCGGGCTCTTCGCCCTCGGCTTGGTGCTCTACACCAAGACGCCCAGCGAGCTGCACCTCGACCACATCCTCTTCGGCAATCTGCTCGGCATCGAGCCCGCGCAGCTTCGCCAGACCGCCGTGCTCTCGCTGATCGTGCTCGCCGTGGTCGTGGCCCTGCGCCGCACTTTCATGCTGGCGACCTTTGACCCTTCGCAGGCCCGCGCGCTGGGCTTTAGTATCCGTAAGCTCGATACCGTATTGCTCGTATTGCTCGCCCTCGCCATCGTGGCGGCGCTGCAAGCGGTGGGTATCATGTTGGTCATCGCGATGCTGGTGACGCCGGGCGCGACGGCCTTTCTTCTGGTGCGAAGTTTTGATCGGATGCTGGTGGTCGCCACCGTCATCGCCGTGGGATCAACCCTGAGCGGCATTTACGTGAGCTTCTTTGCCAACGCATCCTCGGCCGCCTGCATCGTGCTCGTCCAGGCCGCCGCTTTCGTCGCCGCCCTGTTCTTCGCTCCCGGGAAGGGCATACTGAATCGCAACAAAAACCTGCAAGCCGGCTAGAACGGCGCAGTCGCCGCTCAGGGCACGTTGACGATGGCTACCGTCGGCGCTGTGATGCGCATGTCCTGGAGGACGCGCAGGCCCTCGCGGAGGTAAACATCCATCTTGGCGTAGCGTTGGTCGCCGGCCTCCTCTTCGTCGGCGACCTCATCGGGGTCGAGGTCGGAATCCTCATCGGGCTTGGCCGGGGCCTTGATCCGCGGCGCGGGCGGCGCGGCGACGAAATACTCGGTGAAGGCATAGGCGTCGCTCGCCTCGAGCGCCTTGCGTTCGGCGCGGGTGGCATCGCGGAAGGCTTTGTCGGACTCCTTGCCGGCGCGGCGCGTCTCGAGGTTGAGCGAGATGGCCTTTTCGGCCTGACGATCCTTGAAGCGGGCGATGCCGCGTTTCAGGAGGTCGAATTCGGGCAGGGTGTCCATGCGCTTCACACTCTGCACGCGGAGGTCGGCCAGAACGGAGGCCGGGATCGCGGTGGCGGAGAAAAAGCTGGTGGGTATCTCGTCCCAAGCGAGGGCATGGGGGAGATCGCTTTCGCCGATCGGGAGAAACTCATCCACCGACGGTATGACGATATCGGATACAACTCCCTTGAGCTGGGTGGAGGCTCCGTTGGGCAGAAAAAACTTCTGGATCGTGACCTTGGTGGCACCGGTGGCGAGGCCGAGCCGGGCGACGCCGGGGAGGAAGCGGCGCATCTCCTGCACCGTCTGGACGGTGCCTTTGCCATGGGTGGAAGTATCGCCAACGATGATGGCGCGGCCGTAGTTTTGCAGCGCGCCGGCGACGATCTCCGAGGCGGAGGCGCTGAAGCGCGAAGTGAGCACAACGAGCGGGCCGGCGTAGGCGACGGAGGCGTCGTCGTCCTCGTCCACTTTCACCGCGCCATCGTAACCCTTGATCTGCACAACGGGACCCTTGGGGATGAAGAGGCCGGCGAGCGAGACGGCCTCGTTGAGCAAGCCGCCGCCGTTTCGGCGCAAGTCGAGGACGAGGCCCTTCATGCCGGCTGTCTCCATTTGCCTGATCAGCGAGGCGATGTCGTCGGTCGCGCTGTTCTGGTCCTTAGCGTCGGCGCGTTCGCGTCCGTAGAAAGTGGGAAGGGTAATCACGCCGAGGGGCTCGGTGCCGCCACCGGGCGCGGGGACTTGGAAAATCGCTCCGTGGGCGCGGGCGGAGTCGAGGTTGATGAGATCGCGCACGATCACGACCTCGCGGCGGGCGGCGGAGTCGGCGGCGTCACCGGGCTGCACGAGCAGGCGGACCTTGGTGCCCTTGGGTCCGCGAATCTGTTGCACGATGCGGCGGAGTTTCATGCCGACAATATCCACGAAATCGGCGCCGTCTTGGGCGACGGCGAGGATTTTGTCGTTGGGCTTGAGCTGGCGACCGAGGTCGGCGGGGCCGCCCGGGATGATCTCCTTCAAGATACAGATATCGTCCTCGATGCCGAGAAGCGCGCCTATGCCGAAGAGTTGCAGGCGCATTCCGATGCCGAACTCCTCGTAGTTTTGCGGCGAGAAGTAGGTAGAGTGGGGATCGTAGAGGCTGGAGATGGCGTTGAGAAAAACCTCCGCCACATCGCCGGCGGCGAAGTCATCGAGATTTTTGGAGAGGCGGTCATAGCGCTTGGTGATGGTGACGCGGGCCTGTTCAAGGGTCTTTTTGTTGAGGAGCTCCTGAAGAACTTCGAACTTCAGGCGGCGCTCCCAGAGCGCGTCCGCAGCGGAGGCATCGGCGGGCCATTCAAGCTCGCGCCGGTCGGTCTCATAGGTCTCGGAGGAGGCGAGATCGAAGTCGCCGGGCAGGCGGGTTTTGATCCATTGAATCCTCTCGTAGATGCGCTGCTCGTAGCGTGCGAAGATCGCGAAGGCGGGATCAAGCCGGCCAAGGGATTTGGTGTTCCAGTAGAGGGTATCGGGGCGGTTCTTGTCTTGAAACTCGGTGAGATCGGAACCGAGGAAGAAAAGCTTTTGCCCGTCAAAAGCCCGGAGCGTGTTGGAGATGACCTCGCTGTAACTGGCAGGGCGGACGGCGTCGCGGTTGTAATGAACCTCGTCCAAAATATTAAGGTGTGCGCGCACCTCCAACTGCAAGGCCTCGCGCTGTTGGGCGGGCAGATCGGCGAGCAAGTTGCGCGGAGCGGGCACGGACGGGACTGCAGCCACCTCGGGCGCGGCGGGCGCGGCAATCACCGCACTCGCCGCCGCATCAACTGCGGGTGCAGGCGGAGCGGGCTCGGCAAATACGAGGGCGGGGAGCAACAACAGGGCGGCGATGAGGCGGCGGTGAAAGGACATCGTGAAGTGAGTGAGAAAGGGAGCGGCGGAAAAGGTTGCGGGTTAACTGCAGCCCGTCGGCAAGCCCGAGCGGATCCGGGAGGCGCGGATCATCGCGGACCAAGCACTTGGCGGGCCTCGTCGAGCACGCGTTTTTCTTCGGCCGATAGCGAGCCGAAGCCGCGCTCGTTGATTTTATCGAGGATGCGATCCACCTCCGCACGCACCCGATCGCGCCCCGCCGCCGAGGGAGCAGATGAAGTGCCGCCGGATGCGACCGCCCGACCGGACAAGTTGACGGTGTAACCCGGTTCGCGAGCGGGTGCCTTGCGCATCCATCGAGGCGCCTCGATCGCGGGTGCGGTGCCGAACAGGCCGGCCCGCGCGATGAAGAGTTGATAAAACACCCAGCCTCCCGCGAGGCCGCCCAAGTGCGCGGAGTGCGCGACCCAGTCCCCCGCGCCGCCGGGCAGCTCGCGAAAGAAGAAACCGAAGAGGTCAATACTGCCGAGAATCGTAACGAGCCAAAACGGCTTCATCTTCACCGGCAGGACGAAGAAAATCAAAAAAGTCATGAGACGCTGCGGTTGCAGGCAGGCGAAGACCATTAGATACGCCATGACCACACCCGACGCGCCGACCACCTGGCCGGGACGCGCGAAGTTTACCCCCAACCAGAACAAAGCGGAAAAGAGGACGGCAACCAAAGTGAGCTGCACCAGTCGCCGCGTGCCGAGCGTCGTCTCCAAATCTCGACCGATAAAAAACAGCCCCAAACAATTCAGCAGCAGGTGCAAGACGCTCCCGTGCAGCAGCGCGTAGGTCAGAAGCGTCCAGGCATAGCCTTGCCGGATACCCGCTCCACTGAGTGCAGAGTAGTGGTAATACGCGCCCAACCCGAACCAGCGCTCGAGCAGGTTTTGCACAATAAACACGCCGACCAGCACACCCAGAAACCACGGGATCAACGTGAAGGAGTTGGCACGCTGAGGGCCGCGCATGTAGGACCGGTCGGAAAGCATGAGAGACCCAGACCCTATGCGCGACACGAACAAATACAAGGGCGGGCATGGCATCCCTTCAATTCGAGAGACCGACGCTCACCGCTTGACAGACGAAGCCGCACGGAGATTTGTTCTAGCCGTCATGGCCAACAAAACCGACAAGTGGGAAAACAACGTATCGGGTAAATTCTTCGTCGATCAGCAATGCATCGACTGCGATCTTTGTCGTGAAACCGCACCGGCGTTTTTCACGCGGCACGACGAAGGTGGCTACTCTTTTGTGCACAAGCAGCCCACCACCGAGGAAGACGTCGCGCTCTGCCGCGAGGCCCTTGAGGGCTGCCCGGTCGAAGCCATCGGCGACGACGGCGACGAGGCTTGAGCGACAGCGCTTCGTTACCCGAAATCTTTTCGGGCCCACGAATTGTTCCGGTGATCACCGCCGGTTGACTTTCTCGAATGGGGCATGGCGCACTCATTCGTTTCCGATAGAGCGTTAAAGGCCCTTCACCCGCTGCTTTACGCACCTCCTCAAGGCTGCATCATCATGTTGTCGGCGCCTTCCTTGGCGGGCGCGGCAACGGCGGGCGCGACGGTCATGGTGTCGGACGTCATCGAGTCGGCTCCCTGCTCCGGTTTGACGGGGGAGACTTTGGCTGCCGTCGCTGCCTCTTCCTCGGCCTTTAACTTGGCGGCCTCCTTTTCCATCCGTGCCTTCATTTTAACCGCGTCGGCCTCGGTGCGCTCCTGTGCCATGGCGAGCTTGGCGGCGGCACCTTCGTCGGCGTCTATCCGGCCATCCTTGTTGGCATCAAAACGCGCGAGCAAATCCGCGCGGCGGGCGGCGTCCTTGGCGCGGCGCTGGGCCTTTTCCGCCTCCCATTTGGCGCGTTCGGCTTCGTCGAGTTTGCCGTCTTTGTTTTTATCGAAACGAATTAAAACGCTCGGCGGCACGTCGCCCTGGGGAACGACATCCGCCGCACGAAGCGTGGCGCCAGACGCCAGAAGCAAACCAGCCGCGAGAAATCGAAAGCACGAGACGAGGGGTAATGGTTTCATGGTGACGAAAACCAAACACGCCCCCGCCGCACAGGCAAGCGCGCCTCACGCGGGACGGACGACCAGGCGCTGGCGGCGGATGGCTGCGAGGTAGTCGCGCGCGAAAGCCCGCAACACCGGCACCGACACCGCCGCGAGGCGGGCATCCCATTGCGCGTAGGTTTCCAAGGGCAGGCCGAAGAGCGTGCGCACCGCCGCCTCGCCGGCGCGGGCCGCGTTGGTCTGCAGGCGCATCCGGCGCGAGGCCTGCAAACGCGTGATCGCGCGCGCCAGCTCCTCCGCGCCGATGTCGCCCGCCGCGAGCCGCGCCAGCTCGGCGTCGAACTCGCCAAGCACCTCGTCTTCCTTGCCCGGCTGCGTGCCCGCGTAGAGGTAAAACATACCGTCATCTATGCCGACCACCCGGGTCGCACTCACGAAGTAGGCCAGGCCTTTTTCCTCACGCACACGCTCGAACAGACGCGACGCCATGCCGCTCAAAATCTCGTGCAGCACCGACGCCGCCGTGTCGTCCGCCGCCAGCGCACCGGGGCCGGGGAAGGCATCAAACACCAGTGCCTGGTTGCACACGCGGGTGTGCGCGTGGGCCGCCTTCTTCGCCGGCGCATGCCGCGCCGGACGCTTCGGCGCCGCGCCCCGCGGGAGTTTCGCCAGCCAGCGCGTGAGCTGCGGCACGAGGGTGCGCTCGTCGAAATCGCCCGCCACCGCCACGACGACGTTGCCGCCGACCGCGAGGCGTTTCCAGAGCGCGCGCAGGTCGGCCGTCTTAACCGCCTTCACGCCCGCCGGATCGCCGTGGGCGTCGAGCGCAAGCGCGTGCGCGCCAAAAAACTTCGCCCGCGCCATACGATGGCCCGCGCTTACGACGTCGTCCTCGTCCTGCTGAAGATTCGCCAGCTCGGCCTCTTGCTCGACCGCGAAGGTGCGCGCCGCGAAGGCGGGCGAAAGAACGGCTTGCGACAACAACTCGGACGCAAGCGCGGCGTCGCCCGGCAACACCTCGACCGAGAGCCCAAGGGTATTGTTGCCCGCCGCGCCACTGAAAGAGCCGCCCACCGCCTCGATCGCCTCCGCCACCTCGGCGGCGCTGCGCTGGCGGGTATCCTTGGTCAGCATGGTGGCGAGCAAGGCGCTCGCGCCCCGTTTGCCGGCGGTCTCGAAAAGCGGGCCGCCCTCGCACATCAGATGGATGTGCAGATTCGGCTGACGGTCGTCACGGCGCAGGAGCAGGCGCACGCCATTGGGCAGGGTGCGGAGCTTCCAATCCTCGCCGCGCGCGGCGGAGGCGACGGCGGCCTTGGGCGCGGCCGCGGGTTTCGGCACGGGGTCGAGCGAGACGGTGTTCTCTCGCTGCGGCACCAGCCATTCGAGCAACACGCGGCGAAGGTCGGCGGGCGTGGCGGTGGAGACGCGGTTGAACCACGTGCGGCTGAAATCGAGGTCGCCCGCCACCACTTCGGCAGAGCCGATACGCGAGGCGCGGCGCGAGGTGGTCTTGCGCCCGCCGATCTCGCCGACGACGAGCTGGCGCACAGCGCGGGCGAGCGCAGAGCGAGTAAAGCCCTTGGTCGCGAGCCGCGCGAGTTCGGCGCGCACGGCCTTCTCAGCGGCGTCGCGTTTGTCGGGGTCGGTGGTGAAAAAAACTGCGAAAAGTCCCGCCGGGCCCGGGCTCCAGTGGTGCGCATCAATACTGTGCACGAGGCGGAGTTTTTCGCGCAAGGTCTGCCAGAGCGGCGAGCTGTCGCCGTAGCCGATGACGATGGCGAGCAAGTCGAGCAGCGGCGCGTCCGGGTGCGTCATCGGCACGCCGGGCCAGGCGAGGGCGACGCGACTTTGTTCCACCTCGGCGGTGTCACGGCGCAGGCGCGGCGCGAGTTGGGTTGACTCGGTGGGCTGGTAAACCGGCGCGAGGCGGCGGCGGGGCACGGCGCCGAAGTGTTTCTCGACCGAGGCGCGCGCGGCGGCGGCGTCAATGTCGCCCGCGATCACGACGACGAGGTTGTTGGGCGCGTAGCGTTCGCGGTAATACGCCATGAGTTCATCGCGGCTCACCGCTGAGAACACCGCCTGATGACCGATGACCGGCTCGCGCAACGGATGCTCGCGAAACACGGTGCGGGCGAGGGCGTCCCAATGGCGGCGGTCGTGATCGTCCTCACCCATCGCGATCTCGCGCAGGATGACGTCGCGCTCCCGTGTCACCTCGTCGGCGGGCAAGGTGCTGTGAAGCGTCATGTCGGCGAGCAGGTCCACCGCCACCTCGAGGTGGTTAGAAGGCAAATCAATGTAGTAAACCGTGCGATCGTAGGTGGTGTAGGCGTTGATGCTGCCGCCGTGGGCCTGCACAGTGGCGGAGATTTCGCGACCGGCGCGGCGAGTGGTGCCTTTAAAAAGCAGATGCTCCAGATAGTGCGAGAGGCCGGCGCCGAGCAGCGCGCCCTCGTGCTGGCTGCCGGTTTTGACCCACACTTGCACGGAGACGACTGGCGCGGCGGCGTCCGGCTGGACGAGCAAGGTGAGCCCGCTGGGCAATTCGGTGCGGACGACGGGCTGGGCCCAGATACGTTCAAGGAGGCGGCGATCGGCGGGGGCGAGCAGGGAAGACATTGTCCCCACCTTGCGCAGCGCGGCGCGGTTGACCAATGCTGAATTGAGAAAATAGGCGGCAACGAAGTTACCTTCTCCGGAGGTGCAAGCCTTCCACGGGCCGCCGCTCACCACGCGAAGCTCCGCAAAACACAAGTGGGGCTGGCATCTTCCCCTTTCCAAGAGCCCCTCATCCAAACGCCCGGTGCAAAGTCCGCCGCAGGCGGATCTCAGTCGCGAAGCGCGGCCTGCACTTGTTCGCGCAAAATAGGCAGCACCTCGCCCGCGAACCACGCGTTTCTTTTGAGCCAAAGATTGTTGCGCGGACTTGGGTGGGGAAGCGGCCAGACCAGCGGCTGAAATTCGCGCCATGCCTGGACTGTCTCCGTCAGGGTGGCCTTGTTTCGCGCGCCGAGATGCCAGTTCAGGGCATACTGGCCGATCACGAGCGTGAGCCCGATATCTTGCATCTCCCCCAGGATTTTCGCGCGCCACTCGATGGCGCATTCGGGTCGCGGCGGCAGG
>JAIYBI010000543.1 GCA_027488595.1 Opitutaceae bacterium
GCTCCTCCGCGACGAGGTGGACTGGCCCGCCTTCCTCGCCCGCCAAGATCTCGTCTGGGAACAGCTCCCGCGCCAGTGGAACGAGGGCGCCTTCGTTGGCAACGGCCAGCTCGGCGTGATGCTCTACGCCTCGCTCGCCGACAACCGTCTCGACTTCCCGCTCGGCCGTGCCGACGTCACCGACCACCGCAAGGCGCCCGACCGCAAGTCCTCCATGGGCGTGCCGGGCGCTGGTGTGATGTTTGATTTCCCGCGCCTCGACCTGGGCCGCATGGCGCTGCGGCCCGCCGGCAAGATCCTCGGTGGCACGCTGCGCCAGGATTTGTGGAACGCCGAAATCACCGGCCTCATCAAAACCGACCTCGGCGAACTCCGCCTGCGCCTCCTCACCGTGCGCGACCGCATGGTCCACCTCGTTGAAATCACCTCGACCGAGAAGAACACCGCCGGCGTCGCCCAGCCGTGGCGGTGGGAGTTTTTGCCCGGCAACGCCGATTCGCCGCGCGCCCAAGTGAAGCCCGAGCAGGCCGCGCAGCAAAAATATCAATCCAACCCCGCGCCCCGGCTGGAAACCATCGAGGGCGTGCCCGTCTGCGTCCAACCGCTCCTCGCCGGCGGCGACTACGCGACCGCCTGGCTGGAGGACAAATCCGCCGGCCCGCGCACCTCGCGCCTTCTCATCAGCACCGCCAACGAGGTGCCCGCCGCCGGTCTTTCCGCTCCGCGCGCCATCGCCGACGTGCGCTCCGCCGCCCTTGTGCCGACCAATGCCTTGCTCGCCGCTCACCGCGCCTGGTGGCACGCCTTCTACCCGGCCGCCTTCCTCAGCGTGCCCGACCCGCGCGCCGAGGCCTTTTATTGGATCCAGATGTATAAGCTCGCCGCCGCCTGGCGCGAGGACGCCCCCGCCATTGATCTCTTCGGCCCGTGGTTCCGCGTCAGCCAATGGCCCGGCGTGTGGTGGAATCTCAACATCCAGCTCACCTACTGGCCGGTTTACGCGGGCAACCGTCTCGCCATCGGGCGCAACTACCTCGACCTCGTGGACGCGCAGTTCGACACCACCTTCGCGAGCGGTAGCAAAGGCAAAGTCATCGGCGACTTCGCCTGGGCGCTGCACAACTACTGGTGGCAACTGCGCTTCGCCGGCGACTGGCGCGGCGTGCAGGAAAAATGGACGCCCAAGGCCCGCCTCATCGTGGACGCGTATGCCGCCAAGCTCGTCAAAAACGCCGCCGGCCGCCTCGAATTACCCGGCCTCGGCTCCCCTGAATACAAGGGCTTCGCCACCTTCAACAACACCACCTACAATCTCGCTCTGCTCCGCTGGTTGCTTGCCGCCTTGATCGAATCCGAGTCTCGCGCCGCCGACCCCTCCGCCACCGATCTCGCCGAATGGCGCCGTCTGCAAACCGAGCTCGTGGACTACCCGGTCGACGCCAACGGCCTCATGATCGGCAGCGACCAGGCGGTGGACGAGTCGCACCGCCACTTCTCGCACCTGCTGCCGCTCTACCCGCTGTATTTGCTCGATCCCGACAACGCCAAGGATCGTGAATTGTTGCTCCGCTCCGCCCGCCACTGGCACGGCATTCAAAACGGCAAAGCCCTGGCCGGCTATTCGTTCACCGGAGGCGCCTCCATCTACGCGTCGCTCGGCCTGGGCGACGACGCGCTTGGGATGCTCAACGACTTTTTCAACAACGCGCGCGGCGGCGGCAAAGTTCTGCCCAACACGATGTATGTCGAATCCGGCGGCAAAAACCCCGTCATCGAGACGCCGCTCAGCGCCGCCTCCGCCACCATGGATCTCCTCCTCCAGAGCTGGGGCGGAAAAATCCGCGTCTTCCCCGCCACACCTTCGACTTGGCCCGAGGCAAGTTTCCGCGACCTGCGCGCGATGGACGGTTTCCTCGTCAGCGCCGCCCGCGACAAAGGCGCCACCGCCTGGGTCGCCCTCACCAGCGAGGCCGGCGAACGGTGCGTGCTGAAAGTGCCGGATTGGAACGGCGCCCTTGAAGCACGCGCCACGCGCCCGCCCGAGATCAAAGTGCTGGGCCCCGGCGAATACCTGGTGGATCTACGCAAGGGCGAACACGTCGTGCTCTTCCCGCGCGGCCGCGTCGTGTCGCCGGTCACGAAAGCGGTTTCGTCCGCCTCCGGACTTGCCAATCCGTTCGGAGTAAAACGGGGCGGAGAGCTGAAAACGCAACAAACCTGGACCGAGCCGCCCGTCCCCGCGCCCGCCGCCCGGCCATGAACCGATCATCGCCCGCATCTTCGTTCCCGCTCCGTTTGCTCGGCCTGTTGGCCGCGCTCCTCCTGTGCCTTGCCCCGCTCCGGGCGACGCCCGCCGCGTTGTGGGACATCGCCTCACTCTCTTCACCTCCGGCGGTTTTCCCCTCCGACTCGATCCACGTCTCCGACGACCGTATCCGCGCCCTCTTTTTTGAGAGCACGCCTTATCGCGGAAAACCCACCCGTGTCTTCGCCTGGATTGGCGTCCCCCGCCTGCCCGCCGGCGAACTCGCCCCCGGCATCGTCCTCCTCCACGGCGGCGGTGGCACCGCCTTCGAGTCCTGGGTGAAGCTCTGGGTGGATCGCGGCTACGCCGCCATCGCCATTGACCACTTCGGCGGCCTGCCCGATCCGCTCGACGCCAAGGCCCGCCCGCGCAACCCCGCCGGCGGCCCGGTCGGCGGCGGCGCCACGTTCTCCCAGCTCGGCGAACCTCTGAACGACCAGTGGCCTTTCCACGCCGTCACCGCCGCCGTCCGCGCCCTTTCCCTTCTGCGCGCCGAACCCGGCGTCGATCCCGACCGCATCGGCGTCACCGGCATCTCCTGGGGCGGCTATCTGACCTGCCTCTTCGCCGGCGTGGACTCCCGTCTGCGCTTCGCCATTCCCGTGTATGGCTGCGGAAACTACAAAGATACCGTCTTCGCCGGCGCCATCAGCAAACGCCCCGCCGCAGAGTCAGCCTTGTGGTTCAGCCACTGGGACGCCTCCAACTACCTCTCCTCAGTCCGCGCCCCCATGCTCTGGGCCAACGGCACCAACGACCACTTCTTCTGGCTCCCCGCCTGGCAGCAAAGCTACCGCCAGACCCCCGCCGAGCGCCGCACCCTCGCCCTCCGCGTCGCCATGCCCCACGGCCACCCGCCCGCCGGCGATCCGCCCGAGGTCCTCGCCTTCGCCGATTCCATCGTCCGCGGCGCACCTGCGCTCGCGGTCGTCGGCTCGATGAAGCTCGAGGGCGAAACCGTCACGGCCTCTTACCACTCCGCCCGTCCCATCATCCGCGCCGAGTTGAACTATTGCGTGGAATCCGACGGCCCTTGGGAACAGCGTAAATGGCTCACCACCCCCGCCACCGTCACTTCCGCCTCCGTGAGCGTTAAACTCCCCGCCGACGCGACCGTCTATTACCTCAACCTCATTGATGACCGAGGCTGCATCGTCAGCACCGAGCACGCCTTCGCCACTTCGCCCCCCAACGCCTCCCTAAAGTAGCGCAGGCTTCCAGCCTGCATCCGCCCCTCTCCCCATGCGCCACCTCCTCAACGCCCTCCGCCTCTCTGCGCTCTCTGCGTTCTTTGCGGCCAATCTTCCGACCTCCGTCGCCTCTCCGTCCGAACCCGCACCCGCCCGCGAATTTTACCAGGAATCCACCTGGCAACCCCGCGCCCACCCCACGCTCGGAGACCTTCTCTCCACCACCTTCCACCCGCCGTCCCTGCCCGTCACTCCGCCCGTCACCTACTCGACCCCCGGCTACGCCGCCGCCAAACTCCACCCCGCGCCCGCGCCCGGCATCCACCCGCGCGTCCTGGTCACCCCCGAAGACGTCACCGCCATCCGCGCCCGCGTCGCCCAGGGCGACTCCGCCCCGCCCGAGTTCCGCACGCTCTGGCAACGTGTCCGCGATTCGCGCTCCGCCTTCTCCGCCCTTATCGCGCAAGACGACACCCTCGGCCGCGCCCTCGCCGCCCAATTCGTCGAAAAACTTCACTCCCTCGAGCCCAAGCTCGACCGCCTCGACGCCCAGCCCGACCGCCAGAATATCTGGTCGGCCGAGCGCTCCCTCATAGCCCGCCAGGACCCCGATCCGCCCTCCGAAATCTGGACGCTCCTCGACTACGATTACCTCCACGGCTGGCTCTCCCCCGCCGACCGCGCCCTCGCCGACCGCGTCATCACCCGCCTCGTGTCCGATCGTTTCTCCAACTTCCTCGCCGAGCCCGATCATTTCATGATCAATAACCACAAGGGCTTCGGCATGGAGTTCATCCGCCTCATGCTGCTCGTCGAGGGCCAGCCCGGTTTCCCCGCCAAAACCTACGCGCGCTCCGCCGACAAGGCCCGCGCCATGCTCGACTGGTATCTCAGCCCCGATGGCATGTGCTACGAATCCATCAAGGGCTGGCTCAACACCTCCGCCTTCGTCGCCGTCGGCCGCCGCGACGCCCAATTCCTCCGCCACGATCACCTCGTCGCCAAACTCCGCTTCTTCCAGTCCACCCTCCGCTGGGAAAACGGCCAGTGGCGCATCCGTGACGAGATGCGCGCCTCCGCCTTCCACGTCATCTGGCTCATGCGTTTCCTCTACCCCGAGAATCGCACCTACGACCTGCTCTACAGCGCCACCCTCTCGTCCCACGATTTCCTCACCGACCCCGCCGCCCGGTGGCCCGACCCCGTCGGCATCGCACCCGAACTCCTCCTCCTCTTCGCCGGCGGCGGCCCCGGCGACGACCGCGCCGGCAAACTCGCCGACTGGACCTCCCAGTCCGCCATAGACTCCCTCAAGCTCCCCGTCACCTGGCACGACGACCAACGCGGCTACCTCGAGGCCCGCAACTCCTGGAAGATCGGCGATCTCCACCTCGGCTTCGTCAACAAACAGGATTTCTACTACGGCGGCCACGAGGGCTCCGAGGCCAACCGCATCACTCTCTGGAAAGACGGCGTCAACTGGCTCCGCGACGAGGACCTCCTCGCCGTCAAAGCCACCGGCCTCCAGAACATGCTCACCATTGACGGACGCGGCCTCTCCTGGCCCCCCGTCCCCGGCGTCTGGCTCGGCGTCAACGAAGGCCCCCACGGTCTCTCCGCCGCCGGCGACGCCCGCCTCGCCTACTCGCACAACAAAATCATGCAGGTTCACCCCCTGTCCTTCCCCTCCGGAAAACTCCCCTACTACGCGCCATTCACCGAGAAAAACTTCGACCTCACCCGCGATCTCCAAGTCGCCTTCCACCCCGGCACCGTCGCCTTCAACGACGGCTACGCCCACACCGACTACGGCCCTTGGAGCGGCGAAACCCGCCTCGTCGAGTTCTACGGCGAAAACCAGCCCACCGCCCAGGCCTACCGCACCGTCCACCTCGCCCGCGGCAAGAACCCCTACGTCCTCCTCCTCGACGACGCCCGCCGCGCCGACGACGCCGACCATCTCTTCGAGGCTTCCTTCAACCTCCCGGACGACGCCGTCGTCGTGGACGCCAAGACCACCGAGATCCAATTCCAAAACGTCGAGCCTTCCGAGCTCCGCGAGAGCGAGTTCCTCCTGGCCCCCGGCGGCACCCCGCGCGACCCCGCCACCGGCAAACCCGTCGTCAAGAAAGGCGACCCGCTCATGCTCGTCCGCATCTTGTATCGCAATACCAACTACGGCTACCCCGCCCCTCGCGTCCAGGTCCTCCCCGCCCGCCCCGAGCGCCCCTTCAACCGCTTCACCCAGCTCGTCGTCCCCGCCATCTCCAAGTCGCCCGAGTTCCGCATCCTTTTCTACCCGCACCGCTCCGGTGACCCGCTCCCCGTCACCGCCTGGAACACCGACCGCTCAGCCCTCACCGTCACCCTCGGCAAACAACGCGACCTCTACCGCTTCGTTCAAACCGACGGCGGCCGCACCGTCTTCGACTTCACCCGCGACGAAAAACCCGCCCTCGCCAACCCCGCCGCCCCCGCCCGCCCCGTCCTTCTCGTGAACGGCGACCGCTACGATGCGAACGACGTCCGCACCACCCGCCGCGAAGGCGAGACCCCGTCGTATCCGTTCCCGTCCGACACCGGCCAACCCGTCGCCTTCGAGCGCGTCCCCGCCCCCGCCGAGATCCACTACACGCTCGACGGCACCGCCCCCACCGCCAGCTCGCCGCGTTTCGAGGCCCCGTTCCGTATCGCCACCTCCGCCACCCTCCGCGCCCGCGTCATCGACCCCGCCTGGCCCGGCCAGAATCAGACCAGCGCCGAACTCACCGCCCGTTTCGAGGCTCGTAAGGTAGCGCAGGCATCCTTGCCTGCATCCGCCAGCACCCCCGGCCTCCTCGCCCGCGTCTACGAGCTCAACACCAAGCTCTGGGACGACCGTGGTTTTTTCCGCGCCGCCAAAGTGATGCTCCCCGACCTCGACCGCGCCAAGCCCCTCGTCACCGCCGCCGCGCCCACCGGCTTCGCCCTCCCCCACGCCGTCCCCGCCGCCCCCGTCGCCGAGCAGTCCAAGGGTTTTTACCGCTTCACCGGCTACTTCCACGCGACCACTCCGGGCGTCCACACCTTCGCGGTGGATTCCTGCGGCCCCGTCCTCCTCACCGTCGCCGCCCAGGACGCCATCGCCGAGACCGGCGTCTTCCACCAACAACAGGCCGAGCGTCGCGGCTCCGTAGTCCTCGGCACCGGCTGGCACCCCATCGAGCTCATCGTCACCGATCCGCTCTTCTGGAACCTCGCCAGCCAGGGCCGCATGCCCTTCCGCGTCACCGTGCGCGCCCCCGGCGAATCCGCCTTCGCCACCATTCCGACCACCCGCCTCGCCGCCGTCCTCCCCGCCAAAATCGCCCCC
>JAIYBI010000466.1 GCA_027488595.1 Opitutaceae bacterium
CGCCGAGTGCGCCGTTAACGGTGAGGGTGCCGGAGGAAACCGTGGTGGTGCCCGCGACATTCACGGTGGAGGTAGCTGCGACGTTGCTTGTGCCCGTGGTGGTAAGGTTGCTGTTTAAGGTGAGCGTGCTGCCGGAGGAGCCGATCGTCGCGCCATTCAAAGCGACGCTGCCGCTGATGGTGCCGGTGCCGCCGAGGCTGCCGGCGTTGACCGTGACATTGCCAGATCCGGTGCCGGAACCGATGGTGTTGGTGACGAGCAAGGTGCCGGCGCTGATGGTGGTGCCGCCGGAGTAGGTGTTATTTGCGGAGAGGGTGAGGGTGCCGGCTTCGACTTTCGTGAGCCCGCCTGAACCGCTGATGACGGCGCTGCTGCCAAACGTCGTGTTGCCCGCTCCACCCACCGTGAGGGTGTTTCCGCCGTTGGCGAGGGTGCCGTTGATCGCCAAGTCACCGCTTACCGCACGAATTGCTTGGTTGGCTGCGCCGAGCGTCAGGGGGATGCTCACGGTCTGGGTGACGCCGCTATTGTTGGCCAGCACGCTGGTGTAGGTTGTGGCGTTTGCGGTAAAGGTCCCAACCGCGCTTGAGGAGCCGGCTCCGCTGAGCGTCACACCTGTTGTGCCACTGAGCGTATAGAAAGTGTTGCCCGCGCCGCCGCCGAAACCACCGGACTTGAACTCGATGGATGATAAATTTGTGATCGGGGAGTTGTTTGAATTGCTGACGGTGAGGTTGAGTGCTGAAGGTCCGGCGTTCACGTTTTGAAAGGCGATGTTGCTCCCGCTTGCCTGAATGGTGCTCCAGTTGGAGCTTTGGGTGGCGGCGGTGGATGTGTTCCAGTCCGTCGTGCTGCCATCGGCAGCTACCTTGGTCCAGACAGAGGGGAGGACTCCGAGCTGCACTCCTCGGAAAGCGGTATTCGTGGCAGCTGTGGCCAAGTTAGTCGCGGTTCCATAACTTGCAGCTCCTGACCCGCCTGTATCGGTTAGTTTATAGAGATTGGTTGGCGAAGACGCGTAGACCGTTGGAGCGTTTGGATTGCTCCAGTCCACGGTTAGGCCTGTGGTTCCCAAACTTCCAGTTAATGTATTTGCGTAGGTGCCATTTCTTACCCAAGTCGCTCCAGCATTGGATGAGGTGTATTTCGAAATGCCTGCCGTCGAATCTGCGACATAAGCAACTGTCTTGCTTGTATTCATGCTAAACGCATAGGGGCTCGATCCTCCTCCCAATGTGTTTGTTGCGATCATCACTGTCGCCGTGTTTGTCCCTGAAGTTGGCGTTCCGCTTCCGACTGAGTATATGCCTTGCGTGCCCGAACCAGACGAGAAGTAGAGCTGACCACCAGTCGCTCCGGCGAAAATTCCGATCTGGCGTTGATTGGTAATCGTGGTCGAGACCGTTGCTGGTGTTCCACTGCCGAGGTAAAGTGTGCCAGTATTTGCACCGGAAGCCCAGATATCAGTCCCGTTTGAGACAGCGCTGCGGATGTTATTGGCGGAAAATGCGGTGTTCGACGTTGCTCCACGGGTGACTGTGCCGTCTGCGGAAATGAAGTTAACCACGCGAGCAGTAGCTGCGCTCGTGGTAGCTACAACACTGGCCGTCCCCGCCGCGGCGTTGTATCCCGCAATATTAAGTATGAGACCATTCGGCGAAACGGTTACAAGGCCTTCGGAGGTGGCGGACCCAGAGTTCGTCAATTGCGTAGCTCCGCTGCTGGGGATCGTTATCGTCGTTCCTGCGGTTCCTGTAGGCGTGTATTGGTCGAGGAAAACGGCAACACTGGTGCTGCCAAGCGCTCCACTTCCGGTGCCAACTCGTTCAACGATGAGATTGCCCGAGGCTAACTGGGCGTTGGCAATGGAGCCGGATGCGAGTGCGGTGACGCTCAAAGCTGTGAAAAGCTTGGCGACGAGGCGGGCCGGAATACGGCTCGGCGAGGAAGATGTGGTGCGACTGGATTTCATGAGAGTGGGCGAAATTCTAAAAGGTGTGAATTGCAGTTAACGGGCCAAACGCTCGCAGCGGGCGTCAATCGTTAGCAAGGCGCGGGGGTGAAGATTGGGTGACGATGTCGGCTTCCTGCTTCGCCAAAGCCACGCAAGGGCGAGCCTTCACGCCGTGGACGCCAGGATTTGGCCCTCCTGGCAGACCACCCGGCGGGCCTTGGTGAGGCGATGTGAATGCAGTTCGCCGTGTGTATCGGAGTCGCGGATACGCTTTCGTTGGGATACCGATTACCTCATGGTTTCCTGCTTATAGGCGCAAAGATGCGAAGGCACTAAGTATTGATTTTCAAAGCTTTGAAACTTTTCGTCTTCGCGTTGAAAATCGATTTCATAAGGGAAGCTGGTATCATACCGTTTTCCCCAAGCTTTCAGAATTCAACGCGAAGACGCCAAGATCGAACCGAAGATCGCAAAGTCCGGTAATACCAATAGCCCCAAAGAAACAGACTTTAACCACGGATATCACGGATGGGCACGGATTGGTCGGTTTTATCCGTGAAAATCAGTGTATCTGTGGTCGAAAATTTCGGTTTCTAAGGTCTGATTATTACGGGCCGTTGGTATGATTCATTTACTTCGCGGTCTTCTCGGTTCTTTGCGTCTTCGCGTTAAAAATCTGAAGGGTTCGGCTATTTGGTGTCACGTCCCAGCTCGGAGCCAAGTCGGGGGAAATAAAAAAGGCCCGCCGGGTGAGGGCGGACCTGGAAGGTCGGAGCGGCCTCTCGCGAGGTGAGGCCCTACGGGACGGAGTGCGCTCAGGCGGCGACTGCAGCCTTCTGCTGGCGGCGGCGGCGGTAAAGGGCGAAGCCGATCATACCCACACCGGCCAGCGCGGCATAGCCGGAGGGCTCTGGGAC
>JAIYBI010000366.1 GCA_027488595.1 Opitutaceae bacterium
ACCACGCACGAACGCTTATCGGCAGCCCTTACCTAGCAGACTTATTCGCTCCAGCGGGGATTTTACCGGCTCTGTTTGCCGCACTGCTCCTACTCCTGGCGCTCAAGCGTTTTTCCCTACAAAGAACAGCTGCGCAACGGCAAAGCACCAAGATAGCAACCAGCAGGTAAAATGCTCCTCGTGATTTAGCCCGTGGCCGGTTTCAACCTTTACGAATCCGCCGCTCCCGCCTTCCGCTTCCCGTCATGCACCATGAGTGAGTCGCCCACGATCAAAACCATTACCGTCGTAATCCCAGTGTTCAATGAGGAGAGCGGCCTGGCCGAACTCTTCAAACGACTCGGTGCAGTCTTCGACGCCAACTCCGCCTGGCGTTGGAAGGCCATACTGGTGGACGATGGCAGTCGTGACCGCAGCGCGACATTAATCGCGAACCAGCAGATGAGCGACGCTCGTTTCCAACTCATCCAGCTTAGTCGTAACTTCGGTTTCCAAGCCGCCTTGATGGCCGGCTTGGAGCAGGCAAGGCACTCCGATGCCGTGGTCACAATGGACGCGGATTTGCAGGATCCACCGGAGCTGATCCGCCAACTGGCAGAAGCGTGGCATAAAGGCGCCGACGTCGTGCTCGCGGTGCGAACCTCTCGCCAAGAGCGGGGTCTGCGCCGCGTCGGATTCGAACTGTTTCACCGCACATTCTCCGCATTGGTGGACAACCCGGTGGAACCCAACACCGGCACCTTTGGACTCATGGCCCGCTGCGCGACAGAGGCACTCCTCGACCTGCCGGAGCGAAATCGCTTTTTCCCCGCCCTCCGTGCTTGGGTCGGCTTTACCGTCGCCCATGTCCACTACGCGCGACAAGAGCGCTTCGCCGGGGAACCCGGCCAGACCTTTAGCCGGCTGGTCCGCTATGCACTCGATGGCATTTTTAGTTTTTCTTACCTGCCGCTCCGAATGTTGACCTTAGCCGGTCTTTTCATCGCCGGCCTTGGGTTCTCAGTCGGTGCCTTTTTCGTCGTGCGCCGACTGCTGGGAATAGAAATCGCCTTCACCGGCTTCACCACCCTGGTCACGCTCCTGCTGTTTTTGGGCGGCGTGCAGCTCATTGGGATCGGCGTGCTCGGTGAATACCTCGGCCGCATCTATGACGAGGTGAAAAAACGTCCCCACTACGTCATCAAACCCGGTCCGCGCCCATGAGATCGCGCTATCTCCCGTCGCTAGCCTGGGGGCTGGTCTTGGTCGGTCTCGGAACGGTCGGTATCGTTTTACTCGCCACGTGCTTCATGATCTATGACGACGAGGGCTATGTGCTCTGGTCGGTCCGCATGTTCAGCGAGGGTCACCCCCTTTATGCTGAGGTTTATAGCCAATACGGCCCCCTTTTCTACATTGGCTACCGGCTGCTCCATGACGCCACAGGCATCATCTTCGACAATGAAACAGGCCGCCTTTTTACCCTGACCTACTGGCTGGGAAGCGCTCTTGGCGCCGGCCTGATTGCGCAGGTGATGACACGGCGATTGCTCGCCGGCTTAATCACGGCCGTTCTTACCTTCGCCTTTCTTTTCAAAAACATACGCGAGCCGTTTCACCCCGGAAGTCTGCTCGCTCTGCTCAGTGTGTTGGCCGCCGGGCTTGGGGTATGGTTTATTGCGAGCGGTCGCCTACGTCATTTCACGTGGAGCATTGCCTTGATCGCGGTCGCGATGGCTTTAATCAAGATAAACGTAGGCCTGTTTCTCGGGCTAACGCTGGGATGCTGGATGCTGCTTCATACCCGCTGGCCGACCCGCTGGCCGGGGCTTCTTCGCACTCCAGCCGGTATCGTAGCTGCGCTCTCCGCCGCCACCGTTTTCATTCTCCTTCATTCAAAACTTGAAGAGCCCTGGGTGCTCAGCGTCGGGTTGATTTTCATCTGCGGCCTGTTCTCCGTTCTCATCCTTATTGCCCAAACTCGCGCCGACTTGATTGGCCCGCGCGACTGGGGTCTTGCTGCTCTGGCGGCAGGTTCCTGCGCTTTGGCGGTAATGTTTATCCTCTGGCTTTGGGGCACACCACCATCTCACTTGATCGAAGCCGTCGTCCTCGCTCCGCTCCACCACCCCGGAGTTTACAGTTTTCCCCCTCGCCTGCCTTCGGGTGTCATAACCTGCGCCCTAGGTGCACTGCTTTTAATCACGTTCATAAGTTGGAAAACTTTGCACCCGCGTTGGCTCGGCCTCATCGCCTGCGCTCAAATTGCCGTAGTCGGATTTTTTTTCTATTGGATCCGGGACTCGATAAGCACCAACACTTGGTGGCGCCTCACCTACGGATTCGGCCCCAGCCTCGTCGCATTGATGGTCTTCCCGACCGACGAAGATAGGCACTCACGATTCAATCGGGCACGGATCTGGCTCGCCCTGGTTTTTATCTGGCAAACCCTGCAAACCTACCCGGTCGCGGGCACCCAAGTCGCCTGGGGTTGTTTCTTATTCATTCCAATCCTAGTCATCACCTGTTTCGCTGCAGCCGAGCGTTTGAAAATTTACTCTAAGCTCGCGCGTCCCCTTGCCTTCACTGTCCTTGGCATCGCATCGCTGGCGGCTGTCGTCGAGCTGGTGGATTGCGCGAGGGTCTGGTCACGCTTCAGCACCCGCCTTAATCTACCGGGAGCTCGGTGGCTTTATCTCCAGCCAGATTTGGCGGACACTCTGCCCGTGCTACAACGCAACCTTCTGCGTCATGCCAACACCGTTTATAGCTACCCGGGCATGTTCAGCTTTAACATCTGGGCCGGTAAACCAACCCCGACTGCCGCCAACGTGACCCACTGGTTCAGCATCCTCAACCTCGCTCAGCAAACAGCGATAATCGAAAAACTCCGAGCCGATCCGCGTGCCTGCGTGATCATGCACCGCAACCATCTTGCCTACCTTTACGACTACGGTTTCGTTCCGGACGGCCCGCTTAAAGATTATCTTTTCGCAGACTTCGCACCCGCGATCCGAATCGGCAACTACGACTTGTGGGTTAAACGCGGCCGTCGTATTGATGTGTTGGATACATTTAGGCTGGATTCAAGCCAGGCCCTTGCGTGGATAACGCCGCCAAGCCGACCGGTGGCCAAAGTGGGCCTTTTCGTTCCAGGTCAGGAAATGCTGGAGCTCAAATGGACCATAGCTCCTTCCGCGCCGAACGCGCCGGGACAGGAAGCATCCACCCCTTCTGCTTACCGGCTGGAGGCACTCGTGCCGGTCGCCTGGGGAGCCACCGCCCAAATCTACCTTTTGGATGCTCGCGGCGCGGTCATCTCAATCCTCCCCCAGAACAATGCACCGAACGATGCCGCGCTGCTTTTGCCACCCGGCATTCCTGCGCCCTCACCCTGAGTTCTCAGCGTCGGCGCGCCACGAGGATCAGGCTCACTCCAAAGGGCATCGGCACACGCCAAAACGCCATGCCGACGAAAACCCGGCGCAGTATCCGGTTCACCCACGCCGCCGGCACTTTGTCCTCCGCCCGCTCCGACATCGCCGCCTCGCTGGCCTTGGCCGGAAACCATTTTCGCCAACGACGCAGCACCCACACCGCCGGATACGCCAGCACGTTGGTGTAGTTGACGAAGACTACCTCCCACTCGGCCGGCGGAAAGAGCGCCCGTAGGCCGGCCCGGTCGTAGCGACGATAATGATGCAGGCTCACATCCCAATCGCTCCACAACGCCATACCCGCCGGCACCGTTACCACTGCCAGGCCCCCGGGCACCAAAAGGCGCGCGAATCCGCGCACCACCGCCGAGTCATCCGGCGTGTGCTCCAACACATCCAGCGCGGTCACGAACTCCAGCGATGCATCCGGCAACGGCACGCGGTCCCCTGCCAAGTTGAGAATGCGGTCCGCTTTGAACCGTTTCCTCAACAAATTCAAAGCATCCTCGTGATCGTCCAGAACCCAGACATCACATAGCCCCGCCATCTCCGCTGCGAAGCGACCGGTTCCAGCGCCGCAATCGAGCAAGCGATCCGCCTTATGCGGAGGCCTCGCTTTTTGAATCCATCCTCTCACCAGCTCGCGCTTGCCCGCATAATACCAATGATGCTCTTCAATGCGTTCGAGATTGGCGTATTCGGTGGAGTTCATGCGACAACAACAGCACCGAGTTCGCCCGCCAGCTTCCCGCTCTGTCAACCCAACGATTAATCTATCGTCCCTACCCCACCCCTTCAAGGAAGCCGACTCGGCTGTGCATCGTTCACGACCAGCCGAAGAATCAACAAATCACCGCCACTTGGGTGCTGCCAAAGTCGCAGACGGTGCTGACCTCGGCTCGACGGCAGACTGATATCAGAAACCGCAGTCACACCCGCGGGAAAAACTTCGATTTCATGAACTTCGCCCTCATCAGTCTGCAAATGCACCGTAACCTGACGATTCATCGGCTCGAAGGGCACCAGCGTCATCGCCAGCTTCATAGCCCCCCCATACGAACGATAGCTTAAAAGAGCGTCCGCTTCCCCTAACAAGCTGCCTCGATAGATCGGACTGTTTTCCAACCGATATCCCGTAACGGCCAACCCTTTCTCCGCCTTCCACCCAGCGAAGTAAGGAAGGCGATTCCACCACCCGCGCTCTCGCACGAATTCCGCGGGGAGATACACCCCTTCTCCGTAGCCATCTCCAACCAAACGCCACATCTCCCCTGACCGGCCCGCGCGATAGAGCGGACTGTTCCCACCCAGATTCAATACGATGACGGCATCGGGCTTCTCACCCTCATTAACGAAACGCGTTTCCGGTCGTTGCGCGACGAGACGCCTCATAAGGGGATACTGCACGTCATGCAGATTGATGAGTTCGACCTTTTCCGCACCCGCCGCGGCGATGACTCGGGTCAGCGCTGCGTCGCGTGCTTCCAAATGGGGTAGATTCGCGTGGTAGACGGAATTCCTTGGTTGCCCCCATAGCGTCGCGCCTCGCCACAAATTCCGCCCTTCGGTATCCGCGCCGGGCCACCAGCACAATAAGGCCGCCGCGATGAAAAATCCGGCGCACAACGTTCCGCGCCCGGGTCGGGACCACCAAAGAGCGGCAGGGGCAAGCCCAAGCGCAAACAACGGTAACTCCAGCCGCGTCGCCCAAGGCTGCCATTTTAAGACACCACAAAACAAAACGGTCCCGCCTGCCACGGCCCAAACCAGCCATCGGCCGCGTCGCATTCGCTCACCACCACCTCCGAGCAGGACTGAAAACCCCACCGCGGAGAGCAATAAAAAGTGAACCGGCGCGCCAGCCGTAGTCTCCGAACCCGGAAAATAGTCCGCAGCGAACTCAGTAACCCAAAGGGTAAGGCGACGATCATTCACGCTTAGCCCCGTGGCTTCATGATACCACTTCACTACGCTCAACAGTTGAGAGTTAAAAGTGTCGCTTGGCCCGACCAAGTGAAGCGTCGCGTGTCGGAGCAGATTCGAGGCAAGCAGCACAGGACTCATACCCCCGTTGATTTGGCCTCCTCCGTCCTCCGCTCGACTAGTGCCCAAGAGGGACCCGCTGCCGGCAAGATTGCGCGAATAAAACGGCAGCACGGCTACCGTCCAAATCAGAAGTGCCACACCGCCGGCGCGCAAAACGTTCACCCTTCCCGCGCGCAGCAGCGCTCCTCCCAGGCCCGCCAAAATCAAAGGGGGTAGAAACAACATGGACGTGGACTTCGTAAGCCAGGCAAGCGCAACCGCCAGACCGAGCCACGCACCCAACCGAGCGATCTCTTTTTTCTCCGCCGGCATCCGCCGCAAGGCCTCGATCACCAATGCCACCTGCACTGTCCAAAACGCCCCCATCAAATCATTTTTAGCCCCGCTCGCTTCGTGATGAGCCATTGGCATGAGTAGTGCCATCACCCCCGCCGCCAGAGCCGCCTTGCGTGCCACTCCGA
>JAIYBI010000042.1 GCA_027488595.1 Opitutaceae bacterium
CAAAATGAGCGCCAGCCGCTCGAACCACACCTGCGATACCCGCGGTAGGATCCACCGCCCGAGCAGCGCGCCCGCGAGCACGGCGGGGGCGAGGATGAGATTGAATTTAAAACTGTCCGTCGTGATCAGGCCGAGTCCCACCATGAACGGCACTTTGAAGAGATTGAGCAGGAGAAAAAACACCGCACTCGTGCCCACGAAGGCCATTTTCGGCAGGCGCATCGCAAGCAGGTAGATCGCCATAAGAGGGCCCGCCGCATTCGCCACCAGGGTGGTGAAGCCCGTCAACACTCCGATGATCGGGGCAAACCACCCACCATGAGCCGGTGCGTCCTCCGGCGCGAGGCCCTGGCGGGCGGTTTGCCACTTGCGCATGACGTGCATCACGACGAGTGTCACGATGATGCTGCCGACGAGAATCTGCGCTTGGCGGTTGTTTATTTGGCCCATCGCAAAGGCACCAACGCCGACGCCGGCGGCGGTCCACGGGAAGAGCCGCCAGAGGTGTTTCCATTCGGTGTGCTGTCGGTAGGAAAGCACCGCCACGATGTCGCCGAAAATGAGCAAGGGCAGGACGAAGCCGCTCGACAGTTTGGTCGGCATCAGATTCGCGAATATCGCCACGAATAACATGCCGATGCCGGGCACGCCGGTCTTGGCCAGACCCACCAGCATGGCTGCGATCACCGCGAGAACCCACATGTGCGAGTCGAAAATCATGGGGATGAGAAGTAACGCAGACTTCCCGTCTGCACGGTCGAACCAGATGCAGACTGGAAGTCTGCGCTACTCATTAACGCGTTCACTCGCCGGCCTCCTTTGCAAACCCGCCGCCCGCGACGCGGAAAACCTCCCACTCGCCCAGCTCGGCGTCGGGCAACTCCGTGCCGGTGGCGAGCACCTGGCGCGACTCGCCGAGGGCTGCCCAGAAGCGGCGGCGGCGCGTCGGGTCGAGTTCGCCGAGCACATCGTCGGCGAGCAGCACGGGCTCGACTCCCGTGCTGGCGCGCACGTGGCTGACCTGCGCGAGGCGGAGCGCGAGCACGAGGCTGCGCTGCTGGCCTTCGGACCCGAAATCACGCGCGGCGCGGCCGCCGACGCGGAACTCGATGTCGTCGCGGTGCGGGCCGCTCATCGTGCCGCGAAATTGCAGGTCGCGTGCCCGAGTGCGCTCGAAGTGCGAATGCCACGCCGCCGCGTCGCCGTCCCCGTCGCCGGGCGAGGCGTCCTCGGCGTAGGTGATGCCGGCGGACTCGGCCTCGGCACTGATCAACGCGTAGCCCTCGGAGACATGCGGTGCGAGCGCGGCCACGCCGCGACGGCGGGCGGCGACCAAGGTGGCGGCGGCGGCGCCGAGCGGTTGCTCGAAGGCGGCGATCTCGGCGGCGGAGGCCTGGCGTTTGAGAAGCTGGTTTCGCCCGACGAGGGCGCGGTGGTAGTTTTGCAGGCCGTGCAGGTAAACCGGATCGGTGCCGGCGAGCGTGAGGTCTAGCCAGCGGCGGCGCAGGGCGGGCGCGCCGCGGATGAGTTGCTGGTCCTGCGAAGAGAAGACGACGGTTGGAAAACGGCCGAGGTGGTCGGCGAGGCGGGTAACGCGCTCGCCGTCGCAAGTGACCTCCTTGCCCTCGCCGTGGAGGCGGATGACGAGCTTGGTCGCGTTTTGCTTCTCGTGCTCAAAGTCGCAGGCGATGGCGGCCTCGCGTTGCCGCTCGGCGATGAGCAGGCGGGTGTCGGCGGTGCGGAAGGAACGGAGCGCGGTGACGAAGCCGACGGCTTCTAGGAGGTTGGTTTTCCCCTGGCCGTTCGCGCCCAGGAAAAACTGCTGCCGTCCCGCGAACGAAAGCTCCGCCAACGCGATGTTGCGGAAGTTTTGCAGAGTGAGACGGCGAAGACGCATGAGGACGACGGAGACCTGGGTGCGATCGCCGCGCCGCTCAGCGCACTTGCAGCGTGCTGCCGTCGTAGGCTAGGCCAAGGGACGGGATGGTGACGGCCTTGCGGGTGCCTTCTTTGCGGACGGTCCCGGCGTGCCAGGCTTTGTAGCCGGAGGCCTTCGCGGCGGCGAGGGTGGCGTCGAGGTTCTCGGGCGAAACGTAGGCGGCGAAGCCGACGCCCTGGTTGAAAGTCGCGTAGGCCTCGCGCAGATCAATCGGACCGGCTTCGCGCATGAACTGAAACAACGCGGGCTCCTCGCCGGGGGTGTGGATCTCGTAAACGAAGGGCTCGTCGAGGCGCATGATCTTGCGCCAACCGTGGCCGGTGACGTGGGAGACGTAGTTGAGCGTGATGCCGGCCTGCTGGCACTCGCGCACGAAGTTCACATAGATGACGGACGGAGCGAGCAGGGCCTCGCCGTAGGTGCGGGAGTCGCCGTGGCCGATGGGGGTTTGGTAGCCTTGCGGAAGGCGGTCGGCGATGAGGCGGCAGAGCGAGAGGCCGTTGGTTTGCACGCCGGAAGAGGCGAGGAAAACGATCTCGTCGCCGGCTTGGACGGCCCCGGTGATGCGCTGCGACTTGGGCTCGATTTTGCCGATGGCGGAGCCGGCGAGCACGATGGCGTCTGCATTGACGATACCGCGGAGTGTGGGGGTCTCGCCGCCGCCCCAGACG